>VXME01000030.1 GCA_009861545.1 Acidobacteriota bacterium
TGTTTATACGACACAGCCCCCTTGCCCGCGAGCGATCCCCCCGTCTCGGCCCCGTCAAGACGAATCCAAAACGCAGGTCGACCTGCTCCGCAGCACCCGGGGAAACGTGCAGTGCCTGCCTGCCGTCGACGGCCGCGTCACGCGTCAGGACCAACACAAACTCCAGAACCTCAACGGCGACATGCGGCTAGGCGAAGCGCTGTCGCTCCAGCTCCCGTGCACTGCAGCCTCTTGCCCAGCATCCACGCCAACCGGCCCCGGTCCGCGCGTACAGGAAGCGAAGCAGCACCAGCGGAGACCTCCTGCTGGACAGATTCCCAGTCACAATCCGTTTTGCAACCGCCCACTCTGTGCTCACCGGAGGGATTCCGCACAACGCCGTCCAGCCCCCTGAATCCATGAACCTCGTGTTCTCGAAAAACGCGGTACGATCAGTGCTTCGGAATCCAAGGGTTGACCAAGAACCCAGCTCAGATACGGATTGTAAAGGTACTCACAGGAAATCCGGTCATGTCCGTGCGGAACCCTCCCCGTGTCCTCGTAAGCCAATACAGCGATGGCGGGATCCAGAAACCGGTGCTCATCTAAGTCCTGCCCCCATGGAAAATGTGCCTTGTCCCTACCGCCGACGCGACCACGCAACGCGCGATAAATATCGACCTTCGCCCCGCCGTACCCACGAAAGGTAAGCTCTGGTCGCAATGTAACACGTCGCACTATTCGACGAAAACGATCGACGGTTCGAACATATCCAGTACGTCTTGCGTAGAGATGACCATCCGTCTCCAAGTCACCTCCGTCCTCGGCGAACATGCTTGCGAACAGCGGCCACAAGGGGCGCAGCCGATAGCGCGCAGACTCCATTTTGGTCCAATGTCCTCCCGCCAGCTCCGTAGCTTCAACCACGGGCGCATTCACTGCTGCCGTTCCCGCGTTCCATCAGGCGCAATGGAATAACGCGTGAACTGGCCCCGGTTCCACTCGAGCTCCGCAATATCCGCAACCGCTACCAAGTGCGCGCCGTGACCGGCAGCCTCTACCCAAACTATTGCATCGCCGAGCCTTCCCTCATCCCAACAGCTCGCGCCATCGCTCTGGCACAAGTGCCGCTGGTCAAACTTGTTATGGTATAGTGCCACAACGTGGATGACGTTTCCTCCTCTCCTATCTACTATCAGCATTCCTCCCTCCAGATCATTCTCATGGTACATTGGGAGGCCGAACGGCACACCCAGCCAATGCACGCCCGACTCCCACCACCGATCGACGTAGTCTCGCGGATGAAAATAGTAGTAGACAATGTACATCTGGTTCTCAGTGATGGCCACAACCCCACCGTAGACTGTCGCGGCAATCCGCTCCTTGAAGCTATCGGCGTGGTCCCAATTGTCGTCGCCGACCCATCCTCGCGGGTCGTCCGACTCTTCGTCAAAGCCTATGTGCCCGAAACCATCCAAATGCCGCACGTGCACCGAATCGCCAACCCAATGAAGAAAATCTGGAGCGTACTTCCGTACAACTACCTCTTCCTGGATTGAATCGCCAGAACCGAAAACCAGCCAACCTTCCCGCGCGGCGTCGTCGACAGCCGGCCCAGCGGCCGGCTCTGCGTGAGCCATAGGCGCACACTGACTTCGGGCCAGCCCTCTTTCATTAGCCACCAACTTCGACACCAGCCATAAACCCCAAAGTGAACGCAGAGCGAGGAGCATGCTTATGCTCGCGACAACAATCAACCATGTCTTGCGCCTAGAGATCACGTCGCGCCTTCACTTTCTGCTCGTTACGTCGCCAGTGAAACAAGGAAAATGGAAAGGCGATAAGCAGCGCCCCAAGAGCCACGAAAACCAATCTGCCGAATACCGTCACGGCGCCCTCCTGAAGTCTCAAGCTGCTCCTGACCCACAATATAGTGCCATCAAACCAATCCAGTGTTTCGAAAGCGGTTTGGGATTCGGCGTTCATGTAGAGGTCATGAGCAAAGCCCAACATGAAATCTAGAATCCCGAAGAGCATGAGCGCGAGTGCAAAGGCTGTTGGCAGACCCAACAAGAACAACGTCAACAGAACTCTTGTTGCGCCCTTCGCATAGCTTGGCTGTTTCGGCAGCGGCGCATTCTCCTCTGGAGAACAAATGCGTGCTGCAATCCAACGCATGATGTCAACATTTTCCCAGTAGCGAGTATGTCCGGAAGTCGGACTCCAGCAGGCAACTAGACGCCGGTTCGTCGGCTTTGCCAAGCCCTCGACGTCGCCATAATCGTCAAGGTCAGCGCCTATGGGGTCAACAACATCACTGAAGTTAAACCAGCTTGCCGGTGCCCGTTCCTCTTCGTCGTGAGCAGTAGTGGCGCTCCAACTTGCGCGGCTTCCTCCGACATCGGCTGCAGGTTCGGTGACGTCCTGCCGCTGCCGAAGAGTAACCGGGCGGCGGCGGTCTCTTGGCTTCTGAGACGGCCAGAAAAAGTACAGCTTGTCGAGGGGTGATCCTAGGGTGACGAAGGTCTTGAGTTTGGCAAGCGGGTTTACTTCGACGGCTTCGGGATGACAATGAGCGAGCCACGCCAGAAAATCCTCGGCCATCTTTGACGGCTGCATCTTGTGGTGGGTCAAACCATCAAGAGCGACTGCGGAGCCCAGGCTGTGACCAACGACGTGGATCTCTTCGTTTTCCAAACAGGCTTTTATCAGTACCTCGTCGAAACGTGCGCGAATTGCATCGCGCTTGGTCTGATTGTGAAAGTAGATCCGCTGACTAACAAAGAGCTTCACGTCTCCGGCATACTCATAGATGGCGGCGTTCCAGCGACTCGATCGATGATTGGCGGAGCGAAATGTAGCATCTAGTAACAGAAAGAGAAACTCCAGGAGGTGATACAAAGGGAACACAACCAGCGTCATCAGCTCCCCCCTCAGAAAGCGGCGGAAAGGCATCCGGCCCTTGTACTTCCCGGATACGAGATTAAAGATTGGGTTCCAGAAAAGGGTGATGAGCCAAAGGTTGTATTTGAGCTTCTCGGCGCGGCTGTAGGGGCGGTCCTCGTCCGCCCAGTAGGCTTCGTAGATTCGTACCGCGAAAGGACGGTCCGGAGAATCGTTGACCAGAGTGGTAGGGCGAAAGAGAGATGTCAGGTTGTGGATACTGCCGGCCGGCCTACGGCCATCCACGTCGCTGCTAGTCTCCGGCCTCGCGGAAGGCCGCGCGAGCTCTACCTTGTTGATGACCAGTCGGGTCGTGGCGGCAGACTGCCGCACCGCGTCCAGGAAGTGCGACGTGAACTCCTTGAGGAAGTCGTAACGGCGCTGATTGCCGATGCCGTGAACAAGAATCACGCCAATTTGCTTCATTGGCTCGTCCTGCCTTTCACGAGCGAGTGGCACTCGTACGGTCGCTGCATGCCGTTCGTCGAAGCCAGCACCTGCGCCCCCACCCGACGGAACATCAGCCTGGACCTCGAGAAACGTCTCCCGCGTACGTGCCCCGCCGTTGTCCCGGCCGCCACGGCGTACCCGACCAGGGTCTCGTCGCCCAGCGGGTTCTCGTCCAGGTCGGCGAAGCTGCCGCCGCTGACCGCACGGGTCGCCGCCGTACGCTGCATCGACCGTGCGTGCGGGTTGTTCCGGCACGCATCCAGGATCAGGAGCCGCAACGACGCGCCCGATATCGACACCAGCAGGTGGCCGACGGTCAGCGTCTCGAAGCGCACGTCCACGTCGCGCTTCAGGTGTGCGTCGACCGGGACAAGGTACTTGACGCCGTCCATATCGATGTCGTGGCCGGCGTAGAAGACCAGCGAGACGTCCGCCTTGGGGCTCCTCCGCGTGGACGCGCGCGACGCCGCGGTCAGCTGCACTCGACCGAAGTCGAGTTCGGTGGTCACCTCGAACCCGAGCTGCCGCAACGCTGCCGAGATATTTCGTGCGTCGTTGTCCGGGTTCGGCAGTCGCCCGATGTGGGGGTAGGTGCTGCTGCCCACCACCAGCGCCACGCGGCCATGAGCCAGCGCAACCGCCGGCACCGCGAGGACCACCAGCGCTAAGGCGGCGACAACGAGCGGCCTCACAGCTCGCGTTGCACTCATCTTTCCTTACAGCCTTACAGTCCTCGTAGGCCGGCGGTGCTCGCGGTTAAGTAGAGTCGACGACTGGCGCGGTGGCGGTAGGCGCAGGGGGTAGCTGTTCCCGGCCGCTTTCGCCGATGCCGGTGCCTCACTCCTCGCCATGGCTCCGTCTCCAGTCGCCGCTCATCGAACCGGACATGCAGGTCTCCCGCATCCGGCTCTCGGACGAGGTCATGCCTTCGCCCACGGAAAGCTCGCCGTGCGCGGTTCAAGGCGCGTGAGTCCGTACTCGGACCACAGCCGCATGGCCGGGAAGCGCACTTCCTTCCCGGTCCGCACCTTGTGTTTACGACAGAGCCACTGGCGCAGCCGCCGGGTGGTGTGCCAGTCAATCATCGCGTAGGCCGGGCTGACCTGCCCCAGGATGAAGTAGTTCGCCCAGCCGGTCAGTAACCGGTTGAGGCGCGCTACCACGACTCCCGAGGGCAGCAGCAGGTCTCGCGTCGTCGTTAACTCGCTCACTCGACGGCAGATGCTCCGGACGCTCTCCCGACTCGGACGGGTGCCGATGTAGGCGGCACCGGTGTCCCGCCGGTAGTTGCGTCCAATCCGGTAGCCGAGGAACGTCATCGATTTCTCCGGCAGCCGGCAGCAGCGGGTCTTCTCGGCGTTCATCGGCAGCTTCAGACGCTGCATCACGGTCTCGACCGCCGACAGCATCTCCGCTGCCGGCGCGCGGCCGAGCACCGCGAAATCGTCTGCATAGTTGACGATTTCCGCCTGGAAGCGCCGGGCGTAGCCCAGCACCTTCCAGCCCAGAATGAAGCGACGCATATAGACGTTGCTGAACAGCGGCGAAATCGGTGACCCCTGCGGGGTGCCCTTCCGCTCGCGACGTGCCCGGTTCGTCAGGCGGCGACCGCCGCGCCCATCGTCCTCCTCCACCGCCATCTCCACCGCCATCTCCAGCCACGACCTGACCCAGCCCAACATCCGCCCGTCGCTCACGCGCCGCGCGATGGACCGGAGCAGGTCCGAGTGCGGGATTTGACCGAAGTAGTCCGACAGGTCGCCGTCTACCACCTCCAGATGGCCCGTCGTCAGCAGCCGATGCACGCGCCTGACCGCGTCATTCGCGTCTCGGCCCGGCCGGTACGCATACTGCTCCGGTTGCAGGTCGGCTTCGAAGATGGGCGACAACACGTGCATCGCCGCCGTCTGCGCCACCCGGTCTCGGAGACAAGGAATACCTAACGGCCTGAACTGCCCGCGTTTCTTCTTCGGGATGAGGACCTGCCGCACCGCTCGCGGCCGGTAGGTCCCCGCCTTCAGGTCCCGCGCCAGTGCTCCCAGCCACCGGTCCACCCCGAACGATTCGATGTCCGCAACCGTCTCGCCGTCCACCCCGGCCGCGCCGCCGTTGCGACGAACGGCCTGCCAGGCGACCACGAGCACGTCGTCGCGCCACACCTTGTCGCTCAGCGAGTAGAACCGGAAGCCCGGAGCTTCCTTCGCTTTCGCATGTAGCGCCGTCTGGAGTCGCTGAACTCTCTCTGAGGCTGATAGGCGTTCGCCAGTCCTCATGTCCCGTCCCCCGTCATGCGCTGCTCTCGAACTGAGGCCGCTTCCCTCCACCGGCATTACCCAGCTTCCCCGGTACTACTGGCCTCTCCGCCACCCTGACCGGCCCGACCTGACCCTCGCGGGGTGTCGGTTGGCGCGTGCCACGCCACCGGCAGGGCTTCCCGTGTTGCGTCCATCTCCCTCTTCCACGCGTGCCGTCGCCATTACCCCGGCGGAACCGGCCGGTGCTCGTATCGCTCGCTTCCCGACCGCTGGCAGCCTTCCCCGTCTTACGGCCGGGTCGGCTTCCGCATCAAGTGTTTCGAGGCCTGCTCGACGTTCACTCGCGTTACGGCCCGCGTAGTCGCTGAACCGCCCAAGGCGGCCCTTTGTCATCGGAGTGCTTCAGCCGATGTCGTTGCCTCCATCGTCCGCTCCGACTGCTACCGGCTGGAGCGACAGTTGCCGGGCGGGATTCGCACCCGCTGAGAGATGGCGCCTTGTCACGGCGCACCGTAAGGCCCGCTTATTGGATCCGTCCCCGCGATGCCGTCGGGCGGATCGTCGCTCCAGGTTCTGTGGACTTCCCTCATTGATCAACGAAGGCGGCGGAGGTTCTCCTGCGCCAGTTCATCTCCTTGCGCGGCCGCCAGACGGTACCAGCGGATGGCCTCCACGCGGTCCCGTCGCACGCCGCGACCGCGCTCGTACATCCAGCCGAGGTTGTTCTGCCCCCGGGCGTGCCCCTGCTCGGCCGAACGGCGTAACCACCGAACTGCTTCCGCTTCATCCGTCTCTATCCCACGACCGGTTGCGTACATCCAACCGAGGTTGTTCTGACCGAGGGCGTTGCCCTGTTCGGCCGCAAGGCGGAACCATCGGACGGCTTCACCGTAGTCCCGAGACACGCCGCGACCATCGCGGTACATGACACCGAGGTTGTTCTGCCCGACGGCCTGCCCTTGTTCGGCCGCCCGGCGGTACCAGCGAACGGCCTGCGCGTCGTCCTGTCGTACGCCGCGACCACGCGAGTACATGAATCCGAGGTTGCTCTGACCTCGGGGGTTGCCCTGTTCGGCCGCACGGCGATACCACTGGACGGCTTCCTCGTCGTCCTGCCTCACCCAGCGACCTGTGCTGTACATGAAGCCGAGGGCAGACTGCCCCGGTGCATAGCCTTGTTCAGCCGCTCTCCGAAACCAGGGCACGGCAGCCGCGTAGTCCTGCGCCACGCCGCGGCCGTGCTCGTAACGCTCGCCCAACTCGGTCTGCGCCTCAGCGTCTCCCGCCTCGGCCAACTCGCGGAGAACAGTGACGTGAAGCTCGGGGATGTCAATCTCCGGCGGGTCGGGTCGTGGAGGGTCGGCAGGCGCCGGTATGGCTGGAATCGCGGCGCTGACTGTCGTTGACGCGCCCGTGGCCAGCGTTCGCGTCAGGTAGTGCTCGCCCACCAGCGAGTGGTACTCGTGCGGGCGCTGGGCACCGTTGGTCGCCGTCAGCACCTGCGCCCGTACCCGACGGAACAGCAACCCGATCTCCAGCGGCGTCTCCAGATGCGACAGCAACGCCGCCGTGTACGGACTGTTTCGGCCCCGCCCGTCCGCCGCGGTCGTCCCGGCCGCTGCGGCGTACGCGACCAGCGTCTCGTCTCCCAGCAGGTCCTCGTTCAAGTCGGCGAAGCTGCCGCCGCTCACCGTACGGGTCGCCGCCGTGCGCTGCATCGACCGCGCCAGCGGGTTGTTCCGGCACGCATCCAGGATCACCAACCGCAACGACGCGCCAGTCGTCGACACCAGCAGGTCGTCGACCGTGACCGTCTCGAAGCGCACGTCGATGTCTCGTTCCAGGCGCGCGTCCACCGGGACGAGGTAGTTGACGCCGTCCATCTCGATGCCGTGGCCCGCGTAGAAGACCAGCGCCACATCCGCGCCGGCACTCTGCCGCGCGAACGCGCGCAAAGCCTCGGTGAGCTCCACCCGGTCGGCGTCCAGCTCCGTCGTCACCTCGAACCCGAGCCGCCGCAGCGCCGACGAGATGTCGCCCGCGTCGTTATCCGGGTTCGGCAGCCGCCCGATGTGGGCGTAGGTGCTGTTGCCCACCACCAGCGCCACGCGGCCGTCGGCCAGCACGACCATCGGCATCGCGAGGACGACCAACGCCAGCACCGCAACGAGCGACCTCCCGGCCTTCATACCGATCATTTGCACTCGCCCAGCACTCTACACCTTGCACGTGAACGCATTGCCGACTGATAGGAGTCGGAAAGTGTTTGTTTCGTGAACTCACCAGAAAATGTTCCGGATACCCACAGACCACCCAGGCGCACATGGAGCTGCGACGGCTGGTCTTGTGTCCGTCCCTGCGGATGACAAGCCAACCCACGGGCCGGGCTCACGGGCCGCGCTCATCAGGGAATGGCCCCAAGTTGAACCTCGAAGTCACCGCGGTAGTGCAAGGTGGTCAGGTCACCGCAGTAGACTTCACCGGCGGGGGCGAAGTCCCGCTGCTCGAAGGTTCCCCGGTCGGCGGCTGAAAACGCGAGCTCGATCTCGCTGCGACCGTCGTTTTCCCACGTGATCTCGATCTGCGCGGACCGTGCACCGGTGCGGGTGTACGACCAGTCCATGGTCGGATCATCGAAGATCCCGTCGGGCCGCACCCCACGGACCGTGTCGGCGTCCTCGAAGTGGTAGCGGATGACGGTCCCCGGGGGCGCGGTGCACCGCGTATGCGCCTGTCTGATGGTGACCGCCACGGTTCGGCCGACGATGCTCTCCGGCGCGATCATCGTCTCGGTCGGCGTCGGCGTCGGGCGCGTTGGGCCCCCATCGCCGCAAGCCGCGGCGTTTCCGAGACATACGCCGACCAGCAACAACCCGGCAGCTCGGTCCAGCATCATGGGTTACCTCACGCAGCGGGGCGACCGCCGTGGCGTCGTGTTGACCAGCGTGGCGAACACGCCGGCGTCGTCCTCGGTATGGATGACGCGGTCCGGTCCCTCGTCGATGTCCACCTCGACGAAGTCGACCGCGCCGTCGCCGTTGACGTCGGCCGGCGCGGCGTTGTCGCCGAAGTACCGGTCCGCGCGCCGAATTGCATCCGGGGACATCGGTCGAAACTGGCCGCTGCCGTTGTTGAGGTAGACCATCGGCGCGTAGCGGCTGACGTCGCGCCCCGACCGCACCATCACGAGGTCGATGCATCCGTCCCGGTCGACATCGTGTTTCGCGAAACGCGCGCCGCCGTTGTGCAACGGCTCGCCGTTTGGCAGGCGCTCCGGGGTGGTGTCCTCCTGCCCCTTGACCCAGGTCTCCGTCTCGTCGCCGAACCAGATGCCGCCGCCGGGCAGCGGCACCCTGCGGTTGACCAGCACCTGGATGTAGCGCCCCGTCCAGGCGAGCGCGTCGGGATCGACGTCGTCGTTGCGGGTGTTCATCAGGAACAGATCCTCGAACCCGTCGTCGTTCACGTCGAAGTGCGTCAGCCAGCCGACCGCCGTGAAGCCGTCGAAGAAGCGCACGCGCGGCAGGTCGATCCGCGTCGGGTAGTACCCCGTGCCGTCGTTCACCATGACCGTGTTGTACTGGTCGATGCTGAGCGGCCCGCGGTCCCGAATGTGCCCCAGCGCAAGGTCCAGGTCGCCGTCGTTGTCGATGTCCACGAAGTGCCCGCCGTCCCAGCCCCAGTACTGCGAGCCGTCCGGCGGCTGGGCATGGAGCACCGGCCTGGTGGCCCGGTTGTCCCGGTCGACGGTGAACGTCCCGTCACCGTTGTTCACCATGAAGTGTTCCTCGACGTTGGCGCCGCCGCCGCTCTGCACCCACAGGTCCACGTCCCCGTCGTTGTCGATGTCGCCCGACGTGGCCGACTTGATGTGCAGATCCGCGGGATCGGGCGAGGGCACCGGCGGCAGCCGCTGCTCGTGCTCCTCCCGCACGGCGTCGGCCAGCGCCGCCGAGTGCTCGAAACTGCCGCTCGGCGTGCTGAGCAGCAGTTGCGGCGGGTTGCCGTAGCCGCTGCTCTCCGCCCAGACGTAGACGCCGGCGTCGAACACCGCGAAGTCGAGACGGCCGTCGCCGTTGAAGTCGTCGGTGACCGCGACCGGGGTGCGAGCCCGGATCGACGGGAGCATCTCCGCCGGCGCCAACTCGAGGCGTCCGTCACGGTTCCCGAGGAACACCTGTACCGGCGGCTTGTCCAGGCGGTCTTCGACCGTCTCGCTCCCATCGTTGGGTTGACCGCCTGCGATGATGTCGTCGCGGCCGTCCCCGTTCAGGTCCGCCACGGCGAGGATGACCTGGATGCGGTTGAAGCCGCCTGGCGTGTCGACGCGCTCGAACGTCTGCGCATGGGTGGAGTTGGAGAGCCAGCAGGCGACCAGTACCGCAGCGATTCCCCGCTGCGTCCACCTGACCCGTACCGCCGCGAAGCCCACGAGCACCACCGTAGTGTGGGCCGCCACCAGGAGCTCGAACAGCACGGTGACGATGGTCATGTCTTCCTCCACAGGATCCCGACTTGCGCCGTCAACGGGCCGTCCCTTCAGGGCGCCGCCATGCGGTAGCCGAGCCCGCGCGCGGTGAGGACGTAGGCGGGCTTGGCCGCATCGTCCCCGAGCCTCCGGCGGAGCCTCTTGACGAAGGTGCGCACGTGCTTGGCATCGCCCCCCCGTTCTCCCCACACATCGCGCAGCAGCGACTCGTAGGTCACTACCCGTCCGGCGTTGACCGACAGCGCGCGCAGCAGCTCGTACTCGGTGAGCGTGAGCTCCACCGGGCGGCCGGCCATCGTCACCCGGCGCTGCTCGTAGTCGATGGCGAGATCGCCGAGCACGAAGGGTTCGGCGCCGGCCCGCCCGCGCAACGCCGCCCGGACCCGCGCGACGAGCTCCGCCGCCGAGAAGGGCTTGACGAGGTAGTCCGCCGCGCCGGCTTCCAGCACCCTGGCGATGGTCTCGTCGCGTCCGTAGGCCGAGATGACGATGACCGGCAGGTCGGCCAGTTTCGGAACGCGCTGCATCAATTCGAGGCCGTCGGTCCCGGGCAGCATCAGGTCCAGCAGGACCAGCGCGGGCCTGTGCCTCCTGATCAGGCCGACCAGCTCCTCCGCCTCGCCGGTCACGACCGGGGTGTAGCCCGCCTCGGCGAGCGCGTCGCGGACGTAGCGCAGCATCTCGGGGTCGTCGTCGACCACGAGGATGCGCGTCTGCTCGCGCCCGGCCCGGGACCGGCGCGGCCGGCTGCCGTCTGTGCCTGCCGCGGCGCCGCCCGCGGGCTCGTCGGCCGCCGGGACCGTGAACGTGAACGTCGTGCCTCGGCCGACCCCGGCGCTCTCGGCCCGGATGCGGCCCCCGTGCGCTTCCGCCAGCCCCTTGCAGATGGCCAGGCCCAGGCCGACGCCGCCGATGTCGGGCGCCCGGTCCCCGCCGCCGACGCCGGCGTACTTGCGGAACAGGTGCGGCAGCTGCTCCGGCGGCACGCCCCGCCCTTCGTCGGAAACCGAGATCGCGACATGAACGCCATCCTGCACCGCGCCGACATGAATCGCGGACGACTCCGGCGCGTGCCGGGACGCGTTGGAGAAGAGGTTGTTCAAGACCTGGACGATGCGCCGCTCGTCGGCCATTACCCGCGGCAGGTCCGGCGGCAGGTCGATGCGGACGCTCTGCCGGCCACCGCCGCTCAGGAACGTCGTCCTCGCCCGGTCGACCAGCGCGGCCACCTCCGCCGGCTCGGGATCGATCGACAGCGTGCCCGAGTCGATGCGCCCCGCATCGAGCAGGTCGCCGATCAGGCCGTCCATGTGGTCGGCCTGTGCGTCGATGATCCGGAAGAACTGGCGCACCTCGGCCCGGTCCAGTACCCGCGCGGCGCGCAGCACGGTCGTCGTCGCCCCCTTGATCGAGGTGAGCGGCGCGCGCAGCTCGTGGCTCACCATGCCCAGGAAATCGGCCCGCAACCGCTCCAGCTCCTCGAGCGGCGCCAGGTCCTGCAGCGTGACCACCATCGACACGGCGGCGCCGTCGGCCGAGTGGATCGGCGTGGCGTTGACCAGCAGCGTGATGCGGCGGCCGTCGGGGACCGACAGCACGACCTCCTCGGCGCGCACCGTCGCGGCCCCGCTGATCACGCGCTTCATCGAGAACTCCGCCAGCGCGATCTCGCGCCCGTCGGAGAACCGGACTGTGAGCCCCTCCAGCAGCTCCTCCAGCGGCGAGCCGGTTGTGCTCAGCCTGCCGGCAAGCCGTCTGGCCTCCCGGTTCAACGACACCGGATGGCCCGTCACGGCGTCGAAGACAGCCACGCCGACCGGCGAGGTCTCCACTAGGGCCTCGAGGTCGGCCCGCGCCCGCTGCTCGGCCTGGTGCGTGCGGGCGTTGGCGATCGCGTTGGCCGCCTGCGAGGCGAACAACACCAGGACCTCCTCGTCATCGGCCGTGAACTCCTGTCCGCCTTCCTTCTCGGCGAGGAAGAAGTCGCCGACGTGCACGCCCCGATGACGCATCGGCGTCGCCTGCAAGGTCTTCGACAGCACCAGGACCGGCGTGTAGCCGAGCGAGCGAAGGTACGCCTGCAGGTCCGGCACTCTGAGCGGTCCAGCAAGGTCGCGCAGGTGCTCGAAGAAGCGCATCGCGTGGGGCCACTCCATCATCTGTTGCTGCTCGGCGGTGGTGAGTCCGGAGATAACGAAGTCCTGCGGCTGCCCCGCGTCGTCGATGGTCGTGATCACCCCGTAGCGGGCGCCGGTCAGGGCGCGGGCGCTGTCGACGGTTTCGCGCAGCACGGTGCCCACGTCGAGACTCGCACTGATGCGAAGGACAGCGGTACTCAGGCTGGAGATGCGCTCGCGCAGCGCGTCGGTTTCCCGCCCCGGCTCGTCGCTGGCGTTCAATGGCCCCTCCTGCTTCCCGGCGCCGACGCCCCGACCCGGCTGGTTCGGCCGCGCGTCAGGTCGCGGCATCTCTGTTGGGCGCCCGAATCGGGAACGCGTCGACACGTGGGCGCCGGCAATCCTCGATGAGCGGTCTCGCCGAGCCGTTCTCGCCGCGATACGCCAAAAAAACACTCTGCAAATGCACGTATTACGCATATAGTACATATTCGATTCCCTACAATCCAGAGGTGTGGGTCACATCGGGTCCAGCACGCAGCGGCCTCAAACCGGGAACCGGTCCGCAGACGCCTACGTCCCAGCAGCGATCCCCGGCCTGCATGCTCGCCGCGCGCAAACGCGGTTGGGAATCGACGCCGAACGGCGGCTTCTTGCGCGGCCGGAAAAGGCCGGTCGTGGACCTGCGACCGGCTCACGAACGGATCGACGCACTGGAAGCGACGCTCCGATCGGAAGTCGAGCTGTCTCGACGAAGGTCGACGCTGGAGCGGCGTCTGAACGACGTAGAGGAGAGGGTCAACGCGCTCGATTCCACGACGGGTCTGGTGATGCCGCGGCTCGAGTACCTCGTCACACCGAGATGCACCCGAATCGAGGACGGCAGGCCGAGAGTGTCGACGAATGGCGCGTCCCCGGCCGACCGAGCCCCGCGAGGCCGGCCATGAGAGTTGGCGCCCTCTGCTATCGCCGTCAGGGGGCGCAAGGGCGCGGCGCGGTCCAGTCTGAACACCTCGCCCGCGTCGCGTCCGCTTGGCACAACCTTCACTTGCCTGGGATCGCGATCGCGCCGTGCCGGGTACCGGTCAGCGCCGGCCGGCGGCGTCCTTGCGATGCGGGCCGTCGCAGATCATCGCCAGCACCGGGTCGTGCAGCGCGTTCGCCCTGTTGCGGCCGGGCGCCGACGGGCGTGCGGACGGTGCTTCAGAGCTGCCGTTCACTTCGTTCACTTAAGCAGTCTGCCCTTGCGAGCATGCACCGTCGGTGCCGGGGATTTCTCCGCGTGCCTTCGCCCCGCGTGTGAGGACCAGCCCGGACGACGTGCCTTTGGGCTGGCGATGAGTCGGGGTCTGGATAGCCATCGTCCTTCCGTGGGCAAAGATGGCACGAAAATTAACGTGAAGCTCACTGTATATTGGTAGCGGCAAGATGAAAAGGGACCCCGCGGCAATCTGAAAAGGGACCCCCT
>VXME01000031.1 GCA_009861545.1 Acidobacteriota bacterium
CCCCCCCCCCCCCCCCCCCCCCCCCCCCCCCCCCCCCCCCCCCCCCGGGCCGGGGCCCCCCCCACGGCTCCACCGCCCGTGCCGCCCGCTGAAGCCATCGACGGTCGCCATCGTACGGTCAGACGACGGGCGTCACACGCACGGTGACGTCCTCGCGAGCGATGCCGATCTGGATGTCGATCGTGTCGGTGTCGAGCGGGAGCTCCGGACGCGAATAGGTCAGGATGTACTGGCCCGCGATCTCGTTGGCGATCTCCAGCAACGGTGTCGCGAGGCCGGCGCTGGCATAGGTGTTGACCAACCGGCCGCCGGTGCTCTGCGACGCCGTCTCCAGCGCCATCAGCCAGTCGCGCGTCTCACGGGCCATGATCGAGTTGCGCATGTTGTTGTCGGCGGTGCCGCTGAAGGCCGACGCGCGATCGAAGACGCCGCGTCCCACGATATCGAAGGAGGCGCTGCTCCGCAGCGCCACGATGTGCACCGGCGCACCGATGGCCTGCAGCACGCCGACGACCTGCTGTACCGGGCGGGCGGAAGTGTTGGGCGACTCGGTGGCGAACGCGCCCGGCACCTGGTCCGAGGTGATGATAACCAGCGTGGGCCGGCTCGGCTGGCGATTCTGGATGTCGCGCACCGTCTGTATCAGCGCGTCCTGGAAACGTGGAATCGCCCCGACGGCCGGGAAGACCCGGTCAACCGCCTCCTGCATCACGCTGAGGCGCGTCGTCGGAGGCACCACCCGCACCGGCAGGTCGCCGAACGTCATCAGCGACATCCGCGCGTAGCCGTCGAGCGCAACGACGAACTCGCCCAGCGCCCGCCGGACGTGGGTGGTGGACGGCACCACCCCCTCGCTGGTGTCGACCAGGATCGACACGTCCGCCGGGCCGCTCGGGCGCGCCAGGTACAGCACCTCGCGCCGCACGCCGTTTTCCGCCACGGAGATCTCGTACGGCCGCAGATCGACGACGGGGTTCCCGTCGTCGTCCAGCACCGTCAGGTAGAGCTGCTGCGCGGACTGCGCAGGAAGGACCGCGTCCACTGCCATCCAGAGCGCGAGAACGGCGGCGGCGGCGACGAACGGGCGCAGACGCGACGAATGGAGCGATCGCGTGGACATCGCCATGGCGGTTCTCCTTGGCTCCCGAGTCGGTTCACTATACGCGAAGTCGGTCGGAGGACGAGCGCCGGAACGGACGACAGCCGCCCGCACCGTGCGCGCTTCACAGTACGGGCGTGACGCGAATGGTGATGCCCTCGCGCGCGACGCTCAAGCGGATGTCGACCGGGTCGGCATCGGCCGGCAGCTCGGGACGGAGGTAGGTCAACACGTACTGGCCCAGGATCTCGTCGGCGATGGCGGCGAGCGGCGCATCCAGCCGGGTGTGGTTGGCGACGGTCGCGAACCGGCCCCCGGTGCGCGCCGCAATCTCGGCGAGACTTCCCAGCAGATCACCGGGCCGCCGGCGCAGCGTCACGATGTGGATCGGCGTGCCCATCCGCGTCAGCGGATTCAGGTAGTCCCGGACGTAGAGCTCCGAGGGCTGGCGGCTCGCGACGGACGACGTGACCGCGACGATGACCGGGCGTCGCGGCGACTCCTCGGCGATTCTCCGACGAGCTTCGATCAACGCGTTCTGGAAGCTGTTGTTGAATCCGGGACTGGGAAACAGCCGCGCGATCGCCTCGCGCATCTCGGCCGTCCGCATGGTGGGCGCCACGACCCTCCTCGGCGTGCCGCCGAACACCATCAACGACATCCGTGCGCTGCCCGCCAGCGTGTCGACGAACCCCAGCAACGCCCGCCGCAAGTGGGGCGTCGCGGAAACGAGGTTCCGACTCGTATCGACCAGGAGAAAGACATCGACCGCCGCGGTCGGCCGCACGAGGTGCATCACCTGCCCCGGTACGCCGTTCTCGGTGACGGTCACGTCGCCGGGCTGCAGATCGACGATCGGGACGCCGTCCCGATCGAGCACCGTGAGGTAGAACTGCTGCGCCGTCTGCGCCGGCAACACGGGGTGCACCTCGACGCCAACGACGAGGAGGGCGGCGATGGCGACGAAGCGGCGAAGATGCGAAGCACGGCGCCGGGGCTCGGCACTCGGTCCCTGCGCACCGCTCGCAGCCGCCCGGCCGACGATCACGGCATGGCGTCGGCCGGCCACGGCGTACGGCATGGCTCACCCCGTTCGTAGCGCCGGAGATTCACGCGCAGACGCCGAACCACGTCCGGCAACCGGGCCAGCTCGGCCGCGCCGATCAGCGCTCGCTGCACTTCGGCGGCCTGGCCGAAGCGGCCGACCTCGGCGAGGGTCATCGCCATCGTCTCGCCGAGATCGAGGGTCGGCTCCGGTTCCGCGTCCATGACCTGCTCGACCAGCGTCATCGCCCGCCGGCCGTTGCGGATCGTCGGGTCGGGCGCGGCGGCGAGCAGCCGGGCCAGCGCGTGCGCGAAGGAGGTCTCCCGGGGAAACGCGTCCATCGCGGTCGCCAGGCGGTCGTGCGCCTCGCGGTAGCGCCCGAGCTGCACGAGGGCCATCGCGTATCCGAACCGGGCCTCGAGCGCGTCCGGGTTGGTGCGCAGCACCAGCTCGTAGTACGACAGCGACGACTCGGGATCGCCCGCGCGCCGCAGGCTGATCGCCATCCGCAGGTGCACGGCATCGTCTCCGGGCCGGTGGCGCAGCGCGGTCCGGAACCGTGCGACGGCCTCGGCATGTCGTCCCGTCTCCTGCAGAAGCACGCCGATGCTGTAGTGCGACGGGAAGTAGTCGGGGGTGGTCCGCACGACCCGCTGGAACTCGGTCATCGCGCCGTCCAGATCGCCGGTCATGAACAGCGCCGTGCCGAGCCGGTGCCGCAGCCCCGGGTCGTCGGGATCCAGCTCGAGCCCCTGCCGGAACTGCGCGATCGCGGCCGGCCATTCCTGCCGGTCGAGCGACTCCAGGCCGCTGTTCTCGTAGGTGCCGGCAGTCGTGAGGAGCGAGTCGAGCGCGGCCATCAGCGGGTCCGCCGGCCGGATTTCGGCATTCTCGCGCTGCCGCAGGTGCTCTTCGGCCTTCGCGTCGTCCCCCAGCCCCCGATAGGCCATACCGAGCGGGTAGTGCACCGCACCGATTTCCGGGTTGCGCGCCAGGATCTCCTCCAGCAGGTCGGCGGCGCGGCGGAAGTCCTCCTCGAGCAGCGCCGTCCGGGCCAGACCGTAGCGCGCCGACAGCGACGACGGAAACAGCGCCAGCGCCTGTGCGAAGAGCGGCTCGGCCTCGTCGGGCCGGCCCTGCTCCAGACGGATGTCGCCGAGCCAGAACAGCGTCGTCGGATCCTCCGGCTGGATGCGGAGGACCTGCTCAAAGAACGCGGCCGATTCGTCCAGCGCGCCGCGGTCGCGGTACAACTGCGCGAGGTAATAGGGCCAGCGACCGTCGTCCGGGGCCAGAGCCGCCGCCTCGCGCAGGCACGGCTCGGCCTCATCGGTGAACCACGCCGCCATGAACGTCATCCCCATCACGCCGACGGCCTCGGCCGCCAGCTCCTGCGGGAGACCGGCCCGCTCGTCGCGCGGCGGCAACGCGGCATGGCGGTCGCGAACCTGCGTCCGCACCGATTCGCCCACGCGGGCGAGATCCGGCAGCGCTTCCCCGCAGGATGCCGGCGCGGCCGTGGCGGCCTGCGTTCCGGCCGCCACGTCCGCCGGCGCCTGCGAGTCCCGGGAGGCAGGCCCGTTCGGTGCGGAGCATCCCGCGAGCAACGCCGCGAGCCCGAGGATCGCCGCCGGCCGCAGCATCGCGGCCGGCCCTTCGGCCCCGGACCTCCATCGTCCCGGCATCAGGAACTCCCCGTTCCCTGCTCGAGCGTGGTCCATCGGTCGACCTCGACGTCGTCCCAGGTCTCCGTCCGCCCGTCCGGCCAGTGCACCTCCACCGCGGGCCGGCCGTCCGAGTCCCCGAGTCCGACGAGTACGCGCGGATCGTTGGCCGAGGCGTAGCTGCCGTCCGAACGCGCGCGGCGCCACCGGGTCGGCTCGCCGGGACGACGCACCGCCACCCGGGCCCCGAGCATGTCCCGCCCCCCGGCGCCGGCGAGCCGCAGCCCGATCCAGTGCCGCCGGTTGCCGACCCGATTGATGAGCAGCCGCACGGGGCCGGTGTCGTTACCCACCACCACATCGACGTCGCCGTCGTTGTCGACGTCGCCGAAGGCGGCGCCGCGACCCGTCTCCGACAGCTCGAACACCGCGCCGGCGGCCCCGGTCACGTCCTCGAAGGTGCCGTCGCCCAGGTTGCGGAACAGCGACTTGCGCTGGTCGTACGGGAACGGACGATCCGCCGGTCCGGGACTGGCGATGACCGTACCGTTGACCGCCAGCAGGTCGAGCCAGCCGTCGTTGTCGTAGTCGAACCAGGTGGTGCCCCACCCGGTGTAGGGCAGGCTGCCGGCGCCGAGCCCCGATACCGTGCTCCGATCCCGGAACGACGCCGTCCCGTCGTTCACGTAGAGGTTGTTGCCCTCGTTCGTGATGTGGGTCATGAAGAGGTCTTCGTCGCCGTCGTTGTCGTAGTCCCCGGCGTCCACGCCCATGCTCGCCTCGGCCAGCCCCATCCCGCTCAGGGCCGCCCCGGCCAGCAGCGCCACGTCGCGGAAGGTCCCGTCCTGCTGGTTGATCCACAGCAGGTTCTCGGTGGCGTCGTTGGCCACGTAGATGTCGATCCAGCCGTCGCCGTCGTAGTCGGCGACCACGACGCCGAGGGCCGGGCCGAACTGGCCTCCCACGAGGGCCGAGTCGCTCACGTCGACGAACCGTCCGTCGCCGGTGTTGCGGTAGAGATGATCGGGCGTCCCGCCGTAGGTCTCCGGCGGGCAATAGTCGCTCGCGCCCGTCACGTTGGAACACTCGATCGTGTTGTCCAGCGCGTAGTTGACGTTGTGGCCCACGTACAGATCGAGCCAGCCGTCCCGATCGAAGTCGACGAACGCGGCCGAAACGCCGAATCCCGGCGCGCCGTCGATCCCGCCGGCAGCCGACGCCTCCCGAAAGGTGCCGTCTCCCTGGTTCAGATACAGGCTGGCGGGGCCGAAGTTGGTGAGGAGCAGGTCGGTCCAGCCGTCGTTGTTCACGTCGCCGGCCGCCACCCCGAGTCCGAACCCGTCCGCGTCGATCCCGCTCCCCGCGGTAACGTCCGCGAAGCGCAGCGTCCGCGAGCCGTCCGCCGCCACTTCCAGGTCGTTGCGGTAGAGTCTTCCCCGCAGCGGCAGCGCCCCCTTCGGCGGCGCAGGCGCGCCGGCCGCGGTCGCGCCCTGACCGAGGACCCGCCCCTGCACCAGGTAGACGTCGAGGTCGCCGTCGTTGTCGTAATCGAGCAGGCCGACGCCGGGGGGCAGGATCTCCGGGTAGTAGAACTCGCCCGACGCACCGTTGAAGTGCACGAAGTCGAGGCCGCTGTCGGCAGCGCCGTCGACGAACCAGTCGCCCGCCGCCCCGGACCCCGCCCCCGCATCCACGAGGCCTATCC
>VXME01000032.1 GCA_009861545.1 Acidobacteriota bacterium
GTGGACTGGCGACCCGTTTCGTGCCGCAAACGTCCTGCGGCGCAGACTCCTAGCCGGCGCCGACGAGCCAGCGGCGGACATCGAGAAGAGCGCGCCGGCCGGGACCGCAGCGATACGGTCGTCGATGCCATACGGCATTTCGCCCGGGTAGAACGTGCGGACGAACGCCTTCCGCCACGCCGCGCGCCAGCGCTTTCTCGAGCCCTCCGCCGTCGAACCGCTAGTCCTGGGAGGATGCCTCCCGTACCGCCCGCCGGGCGATGCTCCGCAGGAGCCCCCTGAACAGAACGACGTGGACCGGGTACAGCGCGTGCCAGTAGCACCGCCCCAGCAGGCCGGCCGCGTCGAAGACGGCGGTCTGGCGGACGGTGGAACCCCCGCCGTCGCGCGGCGCGACGTCGAACTGGAGCCACGCGCGGCCCGGCACCTTCATCTCGGCCGCGAGCCGCAAGCGGGCATCGGGCTCGTACGCCTCCACCCGCCAGCAGTCCAGCACGTCGCGCTCCGCCAGGTGTTCGCGGTCGCGCCGGCCGCGGTGCATGCCGACGCCGCCCAGCAGCAGGTCGACGAGACCACGCAGGCGCCAGATCCAGTCGCCGTAGTACCAGCCGCTGGCGCCTCCGATGCGCCGGATGGGCGCGAACGCGGCATCCGGCGCCATGGGCAGGTCGACCGCGCACGAGTGAATCAGCCGGGTGCTGATGCGCACGCCGCCCCAGCGCAGGGCCGTCCCCGCCGACAACGCATCCTCGGACCACGAGATCGAGGCGAAACCGGCGTCCTCCTCCTCGATGGCCCGCGCAACCGCCTGCCGCAGCCCCGGCGGGCGAACGGGAAACGCCGCCAGGGCGGCAGCGTCGCTCACGACCGTCGCGGTGCGGAGGCCGTCGACGAGCTCGCGGCCCACCCTTGCGTACACCGGCGTGGTCAACCCCAGCCACAGGCTCGACAGGTGCGGCGTCAGCAACGGCACCGGGATCAGCCAGCGCCGGAGTCCGCGCTGCCGGGCGTACTCCTGCATGATCCGGCCGTACGACACCACGTCCGCACCGCCCACCTCGAACACCCGGCTCTCACCGCCGGGCCGGTCGAGCACGGCCACGAGATAGCCCACCAGGTCCGCCAGTGCGATCGGCTGGGTCGGGGTACGGACCCACGACGGGCAGATCATGACCGGGAGCCGCTCGACCAGCGCGCGGATCAACTCGAACGAGAGACTGCCGGCGCCGAGCACGATGCCGCTCCGCAGCTCGATGACCGGGACGCCCGACTCGCGCAGCACCTCGCCGGTCTCATGCCGGCTGCGCAGGTGGCGGGACAGGCCCGACGAGGCGCCGAGTCCGCCCACGTACACGATGCGGCGGACGCCCGCGGTACGCGCGGCGGCCCCGAAGTTGCGCGCCGCGGCGCGGTCCTGCGCCTCGAAGTCCGCCGTGCCCCCCATCGAGTGGACCAGGTAGTAGGCGGTGTCGATCCCGGCGAGGGCGTCCGGCAGCGAGGCCGGGTCCAGACAGTCGCCGCGGACCACGCTGGTGCGCGCTCCTGCCCGACCGGCCAGGGCCTCCGGACGTCGTGTCATGCAGCGGACCGGATACCCGCGCGCCTCGAGCGCCGCAAGCAGGCGGCCGCCGATGCAGCCGGTGGCGCCCGTCAGCAGAATCTTCGGCCGTGGCTCCGTTACGTTCATCGCCATGCGGTTCGCTTCAGCCGTCCATCGAATAGCCCCTCACGTCGAGGCCGGGCACACGGCGATAGTGTCTCGTGTTGCGTGTCACCACCGGCACGCCATGCGCCACCGCGGTGGCTGCGATCCAGAGATCATTACCGCCAATCATGGCGCCGTTGTCCCGCAGGTATCGGGACGCGCGTCCGTATTCCCAACTGACGTCGTCGGTAATCGGCAGAACGCGGAACGGACTCAGGAACCGCTCCCAGCGCCCCGGTTCGGCGAGGCTCGTGCCGGCAGCCAGCTCCCCGGCAATGGTCGGGGTTATGAACAGACGACAGGTCGCATGAGACTCCAGGAAGCGTTGCGCGGGACCATTCTCACCCTTGACGAACTCGCGTTCGAGGTCGATCAGGAAGGTCGTTTCGAGAATCAGCGCATGTTCCATTTGTCGATCGCCGGAGCGTCATCGCGCTTGAGCGCCTCTACCCGATCGAGCGCCGCGGCATCGAAGACGGCTCCCCGTTCCCTGCAGATGTCCAGGAACGCCTTGCCGGTCGTCGTCGTCTCCGGCCACGTCGCTCGCAGGACGACAGCACTGAACGACTCGCCGGGATAGCGACGTGCCGCACGGAGCCGTTCGTACGCCTCCTCCCGGAGCGATATGGTCTTGCTGGACATGCATGTAGTATGCATAATGCACGTGTTCCCTGCCAGCGACACTCCCATGATCACGTTCCTCGACGGTCTCCGGTCCTGGCAGCTTTTCGTACTGGCCGCCGCGCTGCTCGTCATCGATCTGCTCGTCCCGGACCCGATCCCGTTCCTCGACGAGACGCTGCTGGCCGTGCTCACCTACACCTTGGCGCGCTGGAAGAAACCCCTATAGCACCCGCTTCTTCCAACCGCCGCGCCGGAACGCGAGCACGCCCACCACCGCCATCAGCGTCTGGCAGACCGCGACCGTCACGAACACCCCGGTTGGCCCCAGACCGGCCGGGCCCGCGAGCGTCCACGCGAGCGGGAGCTGCACCACCCAGTAGACGAAGAAGTTGATCCACGTCGGCGTGGTCGTGTCCCCCGCCCCGTTGAACGCCAGTACGGTGACGAGGCCGAAGCCCCAGAACACGTAGCTGCAGGCCACGATGCGCAGGCAGGTGGCGGCCAGCGCCACGACCTCCGGATCGGCCGCCAGCAACCCGACGATGGGCCGGGCGAAGACCACGAAGATCACGCCGACGATGCCCAGCAGCACCGTGTTCAGGCGCGCGGTGAACCAGACCGCGCGCTCGGCGCGATCCGGTTGGCCGGCGCCCAGGTTCTGCCCCACCAGCGTCGCGGCGGCGTTGCCGACGCCCCAGACCGGCAGCAGCACGAAGATGATGATCCGCACCGCGACCGTGTAGCCCGCCAGCACCGTGTCGCCGAACGGCGCCAGGATGCGGATGAGACCGACGAAGCTGGCGGTCCCGACCAGGTACTGCAGGATGCCGATGCCGCTGACACGGAGCAGGCGCAGCATGGTCTGCGTCTCGATGCGCACCCGCCGCCAGTCGACGGCCACGCGGCCGTTGCCGCTCGTGAGCGCCCGAAGCTGGTAGGCGACGCCCAGGCCGCGCCCCACCGTCGTCGCGATCGCCGCCCCTTCGAGCCCGAACGCCGGGATGGGTCCCAGACCGAAGATCAGGATCGGGTCCAGCACGATGTTGACGAGGTTCGCCAGCCACAGCGCCCGCATCGCCAGCACCGGATCGCCCGCCCCGCGGAAGATGCCGTTGATCATGAACAGCAGCGTCACCGTGACGCAGCCGCCGAGCATGATCGCCGTGAAGGTCCGGCCGCTCGCCGCCAGCTCCGGCGTGGCGCCCAGCAGCACCAGCAGATCGGAGGCCCAGACGACCCCGGCCACGCCGATCGCCAACGACACCGCGCCTCCGGCGGCGATGGCCTGCACAGCGGCGGCCGCGGCGCGCTCGGGCGCCCCCTCGCCGACGCGCCGCGCCACCATCGCCGTGGCTCCCATGCTGAGACCGATGGAGACGGCGAACACCAGGGCGATGAGCGAATCGGACAAGCCGAGAACGGCGACCGCCTCCGACCCGAGACGGCCCACGAAGTAGACGTCGACGACCGAGAACACCGACTGCATCCCCATCTCGAGGACCATCGGCACCGCCAGCAGCAGGACGGCGCGCCCGAGGCTGCCGCGGGTGTAGTCGCGGGGCACGGCGCGCACGGCGTCGCGCACGTCGCCCCAGAGTTGCGCGTTGCGGGCCGCCAGGGTGCGGCGGCCGTTGGAAACCACGTTGACGAAAGACATCGGTGCACCACGAAAGAAGAGCGGAGACGACGGAACGGGACGCCGCGTCGAACGCAACGGACCCGCGGAGCCGACCGAAGAAGGAAGTAGATCAGCCGCGCCGCGCGGAAGGATCGAACCGAACGAACGGCGGAACTGTCGTGAAGGAGCGGCGCCCGTCCAGGAGTCCGCACCCGTTTCTACGGTGCGGATTCCCGGTCGCGCGTGCGGACGCTAGCCGCGAATGCGAGGTGTGTCGGAGATGGCAAGCACGAACATGGGCAGGCTTCCTGTAGGCAAAGAACCAGTATACATCATCTGCCGATGCGCTTCCGCACCGTGTCGGCGAACTGCAGAAGCTCGCCGAGATGGTGCTCGACCACGTCGCGGACGATTTCGAGATCGACCGTGTCGTAACCGTGCACGAGCACGTTCCGGAAGCCGGCCATGTCCCGCAGCGCGTCGGCCAGCACCGGCGGGATCCAGCCCGCCCCATCGAGCAGGTCGAACAGCTCGCGGTTGGTCCGCGGCTCCCCCAGCCTTTCGTCGGACACGATGTGCGACGCGGTGTCGAGAACCGCCTGGATAGCGATCTGCAGCGTGTGCTCTACGAACCGCGCCTCGCGAACATCGGCGTGAATCGCCGCCGGGCGGGCCAGCTCGCGCAGCTCGCGGACGCTCGTCTCGATGATCGCGAGCCGTTTCGCGACCAGCTCCGGATCTGTCATCCGGCCGGCGCCGCCAATCGCCGATACGTGCGGAGCACCGGCTGCAGGTCGAACCACAGGTTGCGCGTCCGCACTTCGAATCCGATCCGCAAGGCGGGATCATGGTCCGCGAGGAGCACGCCGTCACGCAGCACGCGGGCGCACAGGTCGACGGGAGCCAAGTTAAGACAGACGACCTCCGTGCGCCGGCGCAGGAGTCGCTCGATCTCCCCCTCCAGACGCAACGGCAGCGCGTCGAACGTCCGCGGCGGATCGCGCCGGTAGAGGATCGCCACGTCGACGTCGCTCCGAGCCCCGTCGTCGCCGCGCGCGACGCTGCCGAAGAGCCAGGCGGCGACGAGGTTCCCGTCAGTCGCGTGCGCCGCGAAGTACCGCTCGAGCTGTTCGATCACGCCGTTTCTTCCGACTCGACTTCGATTATAGGCGTCGCGGAGCGTGCTACGATGAAATCGACCCCGCAGGAACGCCGGTGACCGATACGACCACCGAGGCCACCTTTCGCTGGACCCGCGAGCGGTACGACCGTGCGGTCGAAGCCGGCGTCTTCGGCCCCGACGACCGTCTCGAGCTGATCGAGGGACAGCTTCTCGCCATGAACCCGCAAGGCAGCCGGCACGCGGCGATTGTCGGTCAGGCCGGCGACATCCTGCGCGACGTCTTCGGCGCCGACTGCAGCATCCGTACGCAATGCCCACTGGTAGCGGGTGACGATTCGGAACCAGAGCCGGACCTCGCGGTGGTACCGGGACGGGCGCGCGACTACCTGGACGCCCACCCGACGAGCGCCCTGCTGGTGGTCGAGGTTTCCGACGACTCGCTGCGCCGCGACCGCATCATCAAGCAGAGCCTCTATGCGCGCCACGGCATCCCCGAGTACTGGATCCTCGCCCTGCCCGACGCCCGTGTGGAGGTCTACCGCGATCCGACTCCGGACGGATACCGCACCGTCCTGATACGACGCGCCGGCGAGACGATCGCGCCGCTCGCGCGGCCTGCGGCGGCCATCGCCGCAAGCGACCTGCTCCCGTAACAGAGGACCCGCCGAACACGGACTCCAGTCGTTCCACCAGCACCTGGATTTCGTGGCCGGCTCTTCGACGCGCAATAGCGGATCGTCGCCGGAACGCGAGTATGATGGCGAACTGGCCCTGGACATCCCGGTCAGGTGGGATCGGCCTGAATCAGGTTGCCGACGAAACGGGGGCGAGGATGAGCACGAAGACGTGGTGGACGATCTCTCGGACCCGGATATCACGGATGGGGACGCTGGCGATCCTCCTCGCCTCCCTCGCCGGCGCCGGACCCGCCGCGGCGCAGGACCGCGACTTCACGCCGGTCACCGACGCGATGCTCGCAGACCCCGATCCGGCCGACTGGATCAACTGGCGGAGAACGCTGGACGGCTGGGGCTACAGCCCCCTCGACCAGATCGACCGGGAAAACGTCCACCAGCTCGGGCTGGTCTGGTCGTGGACGATGCCCACCGGCCTGGCGCAGCCCACGCCGATCGTCCACGACGGCGTCATGTACCTGCCGGGTCCGCTCAACGTGGTGCAGGCGCTCGACGCCGTCACCGGCGATCTCATCTGGGAGTACCGCAAGCGCTTCGAGCGCTCGCCCGACGATTCGTTCCGCGCCCGCACGCGGTCCATCGCCATCTACGACGACAAGATCTACCTGAACACCAACGACGCCCACATCGTCGCCCTCGACGCGCGGACCGGCGAGGTGGTCTGGGATCACGTGGTGGCCGACAACCGGCTCGGCTACCGCTACACGAGCGGGCCGATCATCGTCAACGGGAAGATCGTGGCCGGCATGACCGGCTGCGAGCGCTACAAGGACGGCACCTGCTTCATCTCCGCGCATGACCCGCAGACCGGCGCCGAGCTGTGGCGCACGTCCACCGTGGCCCAGCCGGGCGATCCGGGCGGCGACACCTGGGGGGACCTGCCGGCGATGTTCCGGGCGGGCGGCGACGCCTGGATTCCGGGCAGCTACGACCCGGCCACCAACCTGACCTTCTGGTCGACTTCGCAGGCCAAGCCGTGGGCGCGGCTGTCGCGCGGGACCGACGGCGACGCGCTCTACACGAACAGCGTTCTCGCGCTGGATCCGGACACCGGCGAGCTCGACTGGTACTACCAGTTCGTGCCGGGCGAGACGCACGATCTGGACGACGTCTTCGAGAGCGTGCTCATCGACCACCGCGGCCGGCAGTCGCTGTTCAAGATGGGCAAGCTCGGCATCCTGTGGGAGATCGACCGGAAGACCGGCGCGTTCGTCGCCGCCCACGATCTCGGCTACCAGACGCTGGTCGACGTCGACCCCGAGACCGGCGAGACCACCTACCGCCCGGAGATGATCCCGGAGCCCGGCGAGGAGCTGGAGTTCTGTCCCGACTTCCAGGGCATCCGCAACTGGCGCTCGTCGGCGTACCACCCCGGGACGGGAATGCTCTACATCCCGATCCACCCGACCTGCGTCAAGGGCACGTTCAGCGAGGTGGCGCGCGAGCCGCATCCGACCGGCGACCTGTACTACTACGGGAACCCGCGCTGGACCGGCTGGCAGTCGGCGGGCCGGCTGCCCCACCCGAAGAGCCCCGACCACGACGGCCACCTCGTGGCGATGGACATCGACACCGGCGAGGTGCGCTGGCGGCACTCGACCCGCCTGCGCTCCCTGGCCGCGGCCCTGACCACCGCCGGCGGCCTGGTGGTGACCGCCGACGGCGACCGCTACCTCTACATCATGGACGTGGAGACGGGCAACGTGCTGTACCGCACCCGCATGCCATCGCCGGTGCAGGGCTTCCCCATCACCTACGCGGTCGACGGCCGGCAGTACCTGGCCATCCCGGTCGGCGGCGGCCGGGTGCCCGGGGCGCCGAACGCGATGTACGTGTTCGCCATGCCTGAAGATGACCAGGGTCCGTAGCAGTCCATAGACTGCCGGTATTCCCCGGTTTTATTGGCGCATCTTGCAGTATGCATCCAGAGGCCGCACGGGTCCTCAACGGCTGGGCCACGCAACCGAACGGTGCTGCCGGATGAACCGTCCGAGTGTGCTGGCGTTGCCGCAAGGGCCTGGCAGCTGTGGCTGTCTACGCGCGACATTGTCAGGCAACGCCTCACCGCAGTGGCCGGAAGGCCGCAGCGGCGCCTCCGCCGCTCGGCCCTGTTGCCCCCGTTCGAGGTGCACGTCAAGCCGGTGGGCGTCCCGCAACCGGACTACGGCGCGCGGCACGGCGCCGCTCTGGTGCTGATCGTAGAGCCGGGGCGCCATCAGCGTGTCGGTCCGGGCCTGGTGGCCACGACGCTGGGGCTGACGCCGGGGGAGAGTCAGGTGGCGGTCTGGCCTGGCGGAAGGCAGAAGCGTGCGGGACATGGCCGAGGCGACCGCGCACACGCAAGGCGCCATCTACTGGCACCTGAAGGAGATCTACCGGAAGCAGTCCATCTCGCGGCAGGTGGACCTGGGACGGTTGGTGTCGCTCGCCGAGTTCGGTGATCGCTCGGACCCTCGACGCTGAAGCGCGCCGTGGCCCGCCGCGATACCAATTCTGGTATTCAACGGCGTAAGGGTCCGCCCCTCTATCCCATGGTTGCATGGCATTACATCGCTATGTGGCCGGAATTAGTACGCTCGGCGTCGTCGATGCCGCACAGGCAAACTTGACAAACGCCAGCGGGAGTGCGAGAAAAGGCCCGGCGCGCGGATCGGGAACCACCGCCAGGACCGCCAGGAAGTCTCCGGGCTGACGCCGGATCAGTAGTGACAACTCGAGGAGGAAGAAAGCTATCCTGAACCGGTGGAGACCGGCTTCGGGGCCAGATTCCGAAAAGGACTGCACTGACCAGGGGACTGACAGATCATGCAACACACACATCGTTCGCTCGTGGCGGTTGCGGTTCGCCTGGGGTTGCTGACAGGCCTGTGGGCGGCGCCGCCATCGGCGCAAGGAGCGCCCTGGATTGCCGAACCAGGGACCGGTAGCGTCAGCTTTTCGTTCGTGAGGCAATTCACCGACTTCGGTGGGACCTCGGCACGGCCTTCATGCGCCCGCGCAGTCTGACGTATGCACTGTCGCGTCTCGGCGTGTACTACGCGCCACGGTGAGGGAAAGCGACAGTGACCGGTCGCATCGTCGGGGCAGCCCGGAACATCCCGAACGTCGGGCCATGCGAGACGGCGAATCCGTGGGAAGTACCCTCGCCGCTCGCGACGGGCGCGGTGGACATGACCGACGGGAGTCGCATCATACTGCGGCGGCACGGCAACCCGGACGGTCCACGGCTCGTGCTGAGCCACGGCAACGGGCTGGCGATCGATCTGTACTACCCTTTCTGGTCACTGCTCGCAGAGCGATTCGATCTCGTCCTGTATGACCTCCGAAACCACGGCTGGAACCCGCCGAGCGACATTCGAAGCCACAACATTCCGACCTTCGTTTCCGACAACGAGCACGTCTTCAGGGGCATCGACCGGTACTTCGGGAAGAAATCCGGGATCGGCGTCTTTCATTCGCTGTCGGCGGTGGCGGCGCTCAACCACGAGCCCCCGGGAGAAGGGTTGGCGGCCCTTGTTCTCTTCGATCCGCCGATCTGCCCGCCCAGCGGCGACCCACTCGAGCTCGACGCCCTGTGGAAGAAGTGCGGCATCATCACGCGGCTGCGCCAGGAACGGTTCGAGACGCGCGAGGAGCTCGCGGACAACATCCGCCGCACGCCGGCGTTCGCCCGTCTGGCGCCCGGCGTAGCGGATCTCTTCGCGCAGACGACACTCCGCCACGCATCCGACGGCACGGGCTACCAACTTCGTTGTCCGCGCGCGTGCGAGGCCCGGGTGTTCGAGTACATCTTCGCCTACAACTTCGAGCCCGAGACGAGCGGTTTCGCTTGTCCGGTCAAGGTGGTCGGAGGAGACCCGACCGCGGGTTACTCATTCCTTCCGAGCATGAACCTGCGTGGCATCGCCGGCCTCGACTACGACTTCGTGCCGGAGACGACTCATTTCCTCCAGCTCGAGGACCCGGAGGCGTGCGTCGCCAGGATGCTGGAGTTTCTCGAGCGCCAGGGACTCGCATGAACCGGGGCCGCTCGTTCGGGCCACAGGGGGGCGCCGCCGAGCGGAACAAGGCTGATGGAACACATCGACTGGCAGTTGCAACGCTTCGGAGAAGGCGCGGATCGTGCGGCCATCATCTGGCGCGATCGCGCCTGCGACTACTCCGAGCTGACCGATCGCTACCGGCAGTGGCTCGGCCGACTGGAGGCGGCGGGCGTGCGCCCGGGCGATTCGGTAGGCGTGCTCAGCGACTTCTCGCCGGGCGCCGTGTCGTGCCTGCTGGCGTTGCTGAAGATGCGGTGCGTACTCGTGCCCCTTGCGTGGGAGTCGCGCGATCAGCACCAGGCCTTCTTCAGGACGGGCGAGCTGGATCACCGCGTGGAGATTGACGACCAGGACCAGGGTGTGGTTACCAGGATGGAGGAGCACCGCCGCAACCACCCATTGATGGAGCGACTGCGGACGGCGGGCAAGGCGGGACTGGTGCTCTTCAGTTCCGGCTCCACCGGTAAGCCGAAGGCGATTCTGCACAGCCTGCCGGAGCTGCTCAACAAGTTCCGCAAGCCCCGGCACTGCTACCGGACGCTGACGTTTCTCCTGTTCGATCACATCGGCGGATTCAACACGCTGTTCTACACCCTGGCCAACCTCGGCTGCGTGGTGGCGGCGGCCGGTCGCAGCGTCCCCAGCGTGTGCGAGGTCATCGAAAGGCACCGGGTGGAGCTGCTGCCGACCTCGCCGACGTTCCTGAACCTCATGCTGCTGTCGGGGGCGCACAAGTCGTACGACCTCTCGTCGCTCAAGTTGATCACCTACGGTACCGAGGTCATGCCGGAGCGCACGCTCAGGATGGCCAACGCGGCGTTTCCGAAGACCCGTTTCCTGCAGACCTACGGCCTCAGCGAGCTCGGCATTCTGCGCTCGAAGTCGGAGTCCGACGAGTCGCTGCGGGTCAGGATCGGCGGCGAGGACTACGAGACCCGCGTCACGGACGGCAGACTGCGGATCCGCGCGCAGTCGTCGATGCTGGGGTATCTGAATGCGCCCAGCCCCTTCGACGAGGACGGCTGGTTCGACACCGGAGACTCGGTGCTCCGCGAGGGTGACTACTATCGGATCCTGGGACGGCAGTCGGACATCATCAACGTTGGCGGCCAGAAGGTATACCCCGCCGAGGTCGAGCAGGTAATCGCCGAAATGCACGGGATCATCGACGTGTCGGTGAAGGGCGAGCAACACCTGCTGATGGGCCAGGTGGTCACCGCCACCGTACAGGTGGCGGAACCCGTGCCGGCCGTGCAGATGCGGAAGCGAATCGCCGAGCATTGCAGGGGACGCCTGCAGCCTTTCATGATCCCGGTGAAGGTCAAGGTGGCCACCGAGGGACAGGTGAACTACCGGTTCAAGAAGATCCGGCGATAGAGGAGCGAGTCGTCCGTCATGGCGAAGAACACGCGCAGACCGGTCGTTGTCGTCGGCGGCGGACCCGCCGGCAGTGTCGCCGCGCTCTGTCTCCGGAAACTGGGACATGACGTGGTCGTGCTCGAGCGGGAGAAGTTCCCCCGCTACCGACTGGGCGAATCGCTGCTGCCCGGGACCATGTCGATCCTGACCCGGCTCGGGGTGATGGACCGCATCGAGGCCGCGAACTTCGTCAAGAAACGGGCTGCGACGTTCATCTGGGGCCCGGAGCAGGCCCCCTGGACTTTCACCTTCGCGACGCCGAAGACCGCGCCCTGGGTCCACGACCACGCCTACCAGGTGACGCGCGCCGAGTTCGATCAGATCCTGCTGGACGCCGCGCGCGAGCGCGGCGCCGACGTCCGCGAAGCGCACGAGGTCACCGGGATTCGGACGGACGGCGAGGGCGGTCCCGTGGCCGTGAGCTGGAAGAACGGCGCATCGAGCGGGACGCTGGAAGGCGACTTCATCATCGACGCCTCGGGGTCGCGCGGAATCGTCGCCACGAAGCTCAAGATGCGGCGGTTCGACCGGTACTTCCAGAACATGGCCGTGTGGTCCTACTACAAGGGCGGCAAACGGTTCGAGGGCGACCTGGAAGGCAACATCTTCTCGGTGACGTTCACGGAAGGCTGGATCTGGATCATTCCCCTGAAGGACGACGTCTACAGCGTGGGGGTGGTGACCGACAAGTCGGCGAGCGCCCGCATGCGCGACGTCGGGATCGAGACGTTCTACCGGGAGTGCCTGGAGATGTGTCCCCTGGCGATGGAGATCCTGGAGAGCGCCACCCGCTGCGAGGAGGTGCGGGTGATACGCGAGTGGGCGTACGACGCCTCGTCGCTGTCGCTCGGCCGCGCCTTCCTGTGCGGCGACTCGGCCTGCTTCATCGACCCGCTGTTCTCGCAGGGCGTGCATCTGGCGACCTACTCGGCGATGCTGGCCGCCGCGGGCATCGATCATCTGTACCGCAACCCGCAGGACGCGGACGAGATCCGCAAGTGGTACGAGAAGTCCTACCGGGAGGCCTACAACCGCTACCACGAATTCCTGGCCGCCTTCTATTCCGCCAACTCCGCGCTCGATTCGACGTTCTGGCGGAAGCGCAAGATCGCCGGCGCGGAAGACAGCCGCTTCGCCGGCAAGGAGTGGTTCACCGCACTGTCCGGCCAGCAAGTGGAGGCCGGCGCGCGGGGCGTCGACGAACTCGAAGCGCGTGCGGCGACCCTGGCTGACCTGTGGCAGCACAGCAGGAACGAGGTCACCGACCAGTTCGACGAGACCGAGCTCTCGCTGCGCCGCCTGCGCTGGGCCGGCCAACTGATGAAAGAGTTCAGGCGGATGGCCCGGATCACCTGGGTGTCGGACGAGGTGCGGCTGGTGCCGTCCTTCAAGGTCCATCCGACCTCGTTCGCGCTCGAGCGCCAGCAGTTCATCGCCGACGAACATGGGCGCGCCATGACCGCTTATGCCCTCACGGAAGAACACCGCCGGCTCTTCGAGAGCCTGAAGAGCCAGCCGCTGAGCTATACGGCGCTGGCCGGCAGGCTGAAGGCGCTTGCCGGCCAGGGCACGCCGGTGCAGGTCATCGGTCGCCTGACCGAGAACGGCTTCCTGCGGGGATTCGACAAGAACGGCGATCCGGTGAAGATTCGCGCCGCCCTGCGCTTCGGTGGGGTCGGGGCCGAGGACGACATCTCCTGACGAAGCCGGCGCCACGGTGGGGAGAACATGCAGAAAACCGATCTGATCGAGATGATGACCGCGCTGCTGGTCGACGCGCTGAAGGAAGAGGGCTGGGACGATCCCGGGCGGGCCGGGGCGGGCGCGCCGCTGTTGGGGAGCGACGCCGTGCTCAGCTCCATCGGCCTGGTCACCTTCATCACCGGCGTCGAGTCGGTCCTGGAGGAAGAGTACGAGGTGGAAGTGACACTGGTGAGCGAGGAGGCGTTCTCGCGCCGGCAGAGTCCCTTCCGCACGATCGACACGCTGGCGGACTACATACTTGAATTGTCCGGCGACGCGACGAACGATGCCGTGCAGGAAGCGTCAGCGAGCAGGCCGACCAGCCGATGAATAGCGGACCGTGCCCGGTAGCCCTGGTGACCGGGGCTCGAAGAGGGATCGGCAGGGCCCTGGCCGAGCATCTGCTCGACCGCGGGTACCGGGTGGTCGGCTGTAGCCGTCTGGACGCGGACTGGACGGCCGAGGGCTTCTTCCACCTGCGGACCGACGTGGCCGACGAGCGGCAGGTCAAGGCGCTGTTTCGCGAGGTCAAGCGACGCTACGGCCGTCTGGACGCGGCGATCAACAACGCGGCAGTAACCTCGATGAACCATGTTCTGCTGACGCCGGCGGCTTCCGTCGAGAAGATGATGAGCGCCAACGTCGTCGGCACGTTCCTGGTCAGTCGCGAAGCCGCAAAGCTGATGCAGAGGCGGGAGTACGGGCGCATCGTGAACTTCAGCTCGCTGGCCGTACCCATGCGTCTGGGCGGTCAGTCGGCCTACGTCGCGTCCAAGGCCTCGGTGGAGAGCCTGTCGCAGGTCATGGCCCGGGAGTTGGCGGAGTACGGCATCACCGTGAACGTGATCGGCCCGTCCCCAATCGAGACCGACATGATCCGCGGGTTGTCGAAGGACAAGGTCGATCACCTCCTCGACGCGATGGCGGTCAAGCGGATGGGAACCTTCGCCGACGTCGCCAACGTCCTGGACTTCTTCCTGCGCCCGGAGAGCGATGCGGTGACCGGACAGGTGATATATCTCGGCGGAATTCCCAACCTCTGATTCCGTACGGCTTGCCCCGCGTGCTCCACCATGCGGGCGCCCCGGAGGTGGCACTGCGCGTGCGCGGTTCCTTCAACGCGCCGGCTCTGGCCGGAGACCTGTTCGGCGGCGTGACGACGGCGGCCGTGGCTCTGCCGGTGGCGCTGGGCTTCGGCGTCGCCTCGGGGCTGGGCCCGCTCGCCGGCCTGTACGGCGCCGTGATGGTCGGATTCTTCGCGGCGGTCTTCGGCGGGGCGCCCGCACAGGTGTCGGGCACCGCCGCACCGATGGCCATCGCCACGGCGGTCGTGGTGACCCGGCACGCCGACCACCTCGCCGAAGCGTTCACCATCGTCATCCTCGCCGGGTCGATCCAGATTCTGCTGGGGGTCCTGCGGCTCGGCAGTTTTGTCGCCTACACGCCGTACTCGGTAGTCTCAGGGTTCATGTCCGGCATCGGCATCATCATCGTCGTCATGCAGGGAGCGCCCATGCTCGGTGCCGCGACCGCGCCGGGAAGAGCCCTCGACACGATCCGGTCATGGCCCGACGCGGTGGCCGCCGTCAACCCGGACGCTGTCGCGGTGGCCGCCGTGGCGCTGGCGGTGAGCTGTGGTTGGCCCCGCAGAATCCGCCGGTTTCTGCCCGCGCCGCTGGCTGCCCTGATCATCGGCAGCCTGGCCGCCTCGCTCTGGTTCGGCGACGCCCCCGTCCTCGGGGCGACGGTGTCCGGCCCGCCCAGCTTCGAGACGCCCGCGTTCTCCCTCGACTTCGTCGCCAGCGCCCTGCAACCGGCGTTCATACTCGCCCTCATCGGCTCCGTCAACAGCCTGCTCACCCTGCTGGTGACCGACTCGCTGACCCGCAGGCGTCACAATCCCAACCGCGAGCTGGTGGGGCAGGGGATCGGCAACATCGCGGCCGGACTGATCGGCGGCCTGCCCGGCGCAGGATCCCCCCCGCTCACCGTGCTGAACATCAGCGCGGGCGGCAGGACCGCGCTCGCAGGCGTCGTGCGCACCGCCGTCCTGCTGGCGCTGGCCCTCGGGATGGGCCGGATCGCCGAACCTGTCCCGCAGGCGGTCCTCGCGGGCATTCTGGCGAAAGTCGGCTGGGACACGATCGACTGGCGCTTTCTGACCCGGATCCGCCGGATCGGACGCAGCTACGCCGTGGTGATGCTGATCACGCTCGTCCTCACCGTGTTCGTGGATCTCGTCACCGCCGTGGCGCTCGGCTTCATCGCCGCGGCCATCGCGCAGGCGCGGGATGCCGAGCGCCTGGAGCTGGACGGCGTCGTCTCCGCGCCGCTGCTCGACCAGTCGTTCCTCCCGGACGGGAAGGGCGCGGGCGAGCTCGACCCCTACATGGCCCGCGTCGGTCTCGTGGTGCTGCGGGGCCGCTTCTCCGTCGCCTCCGCCAACGCGCTGGCGCGCGTCGTCGGGGCGGACATCCGCGAGCACGATGTCGTGATCTTCGATTTCTCGTCCACCACTCACATGGACGACAGCGCAGCGTTGATCATGGAACAGCTTATCGGCATCGCCGCCGAGGACGGGACGGCTTGCATCGTGATGAATCTCTCCGACCCGGTCGCCGGCGCCCTGCAATCGCTCGACGTGCTCAGGCGCGTCCCCAAGCATCATATCGTCGACAGCCTGGACGAGGCGAGGCGCGCGGCGAAACGCGTCCTCGACACCAGAGACCGGTCGCATGCGCCGAGCCGATCGGTGACCTGAAACGCGACGCTCGCGCGCTCCACGCGAGAACTATTACGCCATCGATGAAGCCGCGCCCCGCTTCCGGCAACTGCCCGACGGAGGTCTGGCCCACGCGACGGATCTTTACACGGCCGAGGAGGTGAGATCCTGGCCACCGAACCCGGCGCATCGATGACGTGACCGCGTTCGACCGGGACCGGGCATGAGAGTACGATCCCTTCCGGGATGCCGGGCAACAGCTTCGGGCAGGCGTTCCGGATCACGACCGCGGGCGAATCGCACGGCCCCGGGAATCTGGTCATCGTCGACGGCTGTCCCCCAGGACTGCCGCTGCGCGTCGAGGACCTGATCCCCGACCTCGCGCGGCGACGGCCCGGGCAGAGCGCCATCGTCACGCAGCGCGACGAGCCGGATGCGCCGGAGATCCTGTCGGGCGTATTCGAGGGGAAGACCACCGGCACGAGCATCGCGATCCTCATCCGCAACCGCGACCAGCGCAGCCGCGACTATGCCGCCATCAAGGACAAGTACCGCCCGGGGCATGCCGACCACACCTACGATGCCAAGTATGGGTTCCGCGACTACCGGGGCGGCGGGCGGTCGAGCGCGCGCGAGACGACGGTCCGCGTGGCCGCCGGGGCCATCGCGAAGAAGCTGATCGCGGAGCGGTTCGGCGGGCGGGTCGTCGGCTACGTGAAGCAGGTCGGCGGCGTGGCGGCCGAGATTCCGGACCCGGCCGCAGTCACCCTCGACCGGGTGGAGCAGCTCCCGGACGGACGGCCCAACATCGTGCGCTGCCCGGACGCGGCGGCGGCCGAGCGCATGGTGGCGCTGATCGAGCGGATGCGCGCCGAGCAGAACTCGATCGGCGGCGTGGCCGAGATAGTCGCCGCGGGGATCCCGGCCGGACTCGGCGAGCCGGTCTTCGACAAGCTGAAGGCCGACCTGGGCAAGGCGCTGTTCAGCCTGCCGGCGGTGCTCGGGGTCGAGTACGGCGTCGGCTTCGGCTGCGCGACGCTGCGCGGCACGGAGAGCAACGACGTGTTCTACGCGGCCGAGGTCCTGGAGCGAACGATCGGGAGCGGCAACCGCCCGGCCGACGACGTCGGAGAAACTGCCGGCAACGCCGGGGACAGGTCGGCAGCGGGTGGAGGCGCTCCGGCTTCACCCCGCATCGCCACCCGCACGAACCGCCACGGCGGCATGCTCGGCGGCATCTCCAGCGGGATGCCGATCGTGCTGCGGGCCGCCGTCAAGCCGACCAGCAGCCTGCCGCAGCCGCAGGAGACGGTGACCCGCACCGGCGAGCCGACGACCATCGCCACGAAGGGGCGCCACGACCCCTGCCTGCTCCCGCGCTTCATCCCGATGGCGGAGGCGATGGTCGCGCTGGTCCTCGCCGACCACTGGCTGCGCTGGCAGGCCGCGGGCGGAAGCTGACCAATCCCCCCTCGATGCCGCCGAACGGGACCTGGCGGGACACGGACACCGGCGCAGGGGATCAGGACGCGCCGCACGCTATAATCGCCGCAATCCGGGAGGTCGATTGCGATGCATGCCGAGACGAAACCCGTCAACGTCGGTGCCATAGCCAAGATAGCCGCCGCCGGCGCGGTCCTGATCCTCGTGTTCGGCCTCGGCTGGCTGACCGCCGCCACAGGACGCGGACAGGAAGCCGACCCCGCCTCGCTCACCGACCTTGAGCGCGAGTTCACCGAGCGGATGCGCAACGTCGTCCTCGTCGGGCACTTCACCATCGAGGGACAGCAGCGCCGCGACGGCCTCCCCGAGCGCTACGCCATCAGCGAGGTGACGAAGCTGGAAGGTGACCGCTGGCGCTTCGACGTCCACATGACCTACGGCAGCGTCGACGCCACCCTGCCGGTGGTCGTGCCGATGGTCTGGGCCGGCGACACGCCGATGGTCAGCATCACCGACTTCGCCATCCCCGGCCTGGGCGAGGAGTTCGGCGCGCGGGTGGTCTTCCACGACAGCCGCTACGCCGGCACCTGGGACCACGGGGAGTACGGCGGGTTGATGTACGGCACCATCGAGCCGCTCGACGCGGAAGACGGGGAATAGCCCCACACGCCCGGACGTTCTGTCCCCCGCCGCGGCAGGAAGCGAGAGTGGGGCCGCCCGCTCGGGTCGGCTCAGAACGCCCGCTCGTAGCGCCAGCCCGACTCCAGCATCCACAGGCGGTGCCGCGGACCGGGAAGGTCGAGTCGACCGTCCCCGTGGGCGGCATCCTGGTGATACAACGCGACCTGCCCGCCTTCCACGTCGAGCAGATCGCCGAGCAGGCGCTCCTCCGGCCAGCCCGCCACGGCGGCGAGGGCCGTCTCGACATCGTCGAACGCCGCCATCCGCGTCGTCAGGGCGAAGGTGGGCGCGGCCAGCTTGATATCCCCCGCGGCCTGCCGCGCAAGCGCGTCGGCCGGCCCCAGCCACTGGTGCGCATGGATCTCGCCGCCGTCCACCGTAATGCGTTCGGTGGGGGCCCGCGCCACGAAGAACCAGGTGGCGAAGCGGATGGGGCTGACCTCCGGGGTCGTCCAGTGGACGGCGAAGGCCAGCGACTCGGGGGTCACCTCGACGCCCGCCTCCTCGCGGGCCTCGCGCACCGCGGCCCGCCGCGCCGCCGCCGCCTCGTCGCCCGGCGCATCGGGATCGGCGTCGTCCGCGTCGATCCGCCCGCCGGGAAAGACCCAGTAGCCGCCGTGGAAGGCCAGCGTCGGATTGCGCCGGAGAAAGAGGATCTCGAGTCCCCGAGCACCCTGCCGGACGAGCATGACGGAGGCGGCCGGCCGCGGCGTCACCGGAGTTGCGCTCACGATAAAAGTTTAGCGGACGGTAGACTGTACCGTTTTGTCCATCGCCGACGTCGTCTTCGTGACCGTGCTCACGTTCGTGGGGTCGACGCTGCAGGGCGCCATCGGCTTCGGGATGGGGCTGCTCGCCGCGCCGCTGCTCATCCTGCTGGACCCGCGGTTCGTGCCGGCGCCCATCCTCGCCTGCACCCTAGTGCTGACGCTGCTCATGGCGTACCGCGAGCGCCACGCGATCGACCTGCGCGGCATCAAGTGGGCGATGCTCGGGCGCGTCGCGGGCACGGTCGTCGCCGGCGGCATCCTGGCGATCGTGGCGGCCGACACCCTCGTGCTGCTGTTCGGGATATTCATCCTGGCCGCCGTGGCGATGAGCGTTTCCGGACTGCGCTTCGTACCCACGGGCCGCGCCCTGGTGGCCGCCGGCGTGCTCTCGGGCGTGCTCGGCACGGTCGCAGCGGTCGGCGGCCCCCCGCTGGCGCTGCTCTACCAGGACGCCCCCGGCGCCCGCATCCGGAGCACGATCTCCGGCTTCTTCGTGGTCGGCACCATCGTGTCGCTCGCGGCGCTGTGGGTCGTCGGCCGTTTCGGGGCGGACGAGTTCCGGCTGGCGCTGGTGATGCTGCCCGGCATGTTGGCCGGACTCGCCCTGTCGCGGCGCGTCGCGCCCTACGTCGACCGCGGCCGTACCCGGCCGGCCGTTCTCACCGTCGTGGCCCTGACCGGCGCGGCGATCGTCCTCCGGGAGATCCTCTAGAGGTGCCAGCGCATGCGGGTCTCCGGTTGACCCCGCCGGCGATTGGATCGATCCTTGGGTTTGTATCGCGTGGCCGTGTCTCCTTCGGAGTTCAGAGAGGTGTTCCGATGAAAGCCCGTCATCTTGTGCTGCTGCTCGCGGGAATCCTGGCCGTATCGCTGGCGCCGGCGCCGGCCGCCGCGCAGAACGAAATGCCGCGGACGGCGTGGGGCGCGCCGGACCTGCAGGGGATCTGGGACTTTCGCACCATCACGCCGATGGAGCGTCCCGAGGAGTTGGGCGACCAAGCGTTCCTGACCGAGGAGGAAGCCGCGAACCTCGAGCAGGCCACCGTCGACCGCAACGCGCAACTGCTGGCGGCGGAGGCGCGCCGCACCGAGGCCGGCGGAAACGTCGGCGCCTACAACAACTTCTGGATGGACCGGGGCACGCGCACGGTCAGCAACCGGCGCACGTCGCTGATCGTCGATCCCCCGAACGGACGCATTCCGGCGGTGACCGCGGGCGGACAGGCCCGCAAGGACGCGGTGGCCGTGCGGCGCGGGCGCCCCGCCTTCGGCCCCGAGGACCGCAGCATCGGCGAGCGGTGCCTCCTCGGCTTCAACGCCGGCCCGCCGATGGAGCCGCGCGCCTACAACAACCACGCGCAGCTCTTCCAGACCCCTGACCACATCGTGATCCTCAACGAGATGGTCAACGATTCGCGCATCATTCCGCTGGACGGACGGGATCGCCTGCCGGAGGACGTCACGCAGTGGCGGGGCGACTCGCGCGCCCGCTGGGAGGGAGACACGCTGGTCGTCGAGACCCGCAACTTCCATACCGACACCGCGTTCAGCGAGCGCCAGGGATCGAGCCCCGACATGTTGCTCACCGAGCGCTTCACCCGCGTCGACGGCGAGACGCTGCTCTACGCGGCGACGATGGACGACCCGTCCACCTGGACGCAGCCGTGGACCTTCGAGGTGACGATGTTCCGGACCGACGAGCCGGTCTACGAGTACGCCTGCCACGAGGGCAACATCGGCATGGACGGCATCCTCGCCGGCGCGCGCGCCGACGACGCGCGGGCCGCCCAGCAGCAGTAAACCGATCACCGCAAAGCAGATTCCGGAGCCATTCATGACACGTCGCTTTTCGTTCGCAGCAACCGTCCTCGCCGCCGCGCTCGGCGCCGGGCTCGCCGGCCCCGCCGCCGCGCAGGTAGAGGATTACCTCCCGGTCACCGACGACATGCTTGCCGCACCGCCGGCGGCCGATTGGCTGAGCTGGCGCCGCACGCTGGACGGGCAGGGGCACAGCCCCCTGGACCAGATCACGACGGAGAACGTCGACGACCTGCGGCTGGCCTGGAGCTGGAGCCTCGGGCCGGGGTCCCAGCAGACCACCCCGCTGGTACACGACGGGGTCCTGTACATCGCCAACCCCGGCGAGATCGTCCAGGCGCTCGACGCCGCGACCGGCGACTTCCTGTGGGAGTACCGGCGCGACGCGCCCCCGCCCGGAAACAGCTTCGGCGGACCGCCGCCGGGCCGGCAGCACCGCAACATCGCGATCTACGAGGACAAGGTCTACCTGAACACCGCCGACGCCCACATCATCGCCATCGACGCGCGGACCGGCGAGGCGGTCTGGGACACGGACGTCGGCCGGGGGGTCGGCTTCCAGTACTCCAGCGGGTCGATCGTCGCCGACGGCAAGGTCGTGTCGGGTCTGACCGGCTGCGGCCGCTACCGCGAAGACACCTGCTACATCGTGGGACTCGACGCCCGCACCGGGGACGAGCTGTGGCGGACGTCCACCATCGCGCTGCCCGGCGAGCGGGGCGGCGACACGTGGGGCGATCTGCCGCTCATGTTCCGGGCCGGGAGCGATTCGTGGATTCCGGGCAGCTACGACCCGGCCACCCGCACCCTGTTCCACGGCACGTCGCAGGCCAAGCCGTGGGCGCGGGTGGTGCGCGGCACCGACGGCGACGCGCTCTACACCAACTCGACCCTCGCCCTCGATCCCGACACCGGCGAGATGAAGTGGTACTACCAGCACATCCCGGGCGAAACGCTCGACATGGACGAGACCTTCGAGCGGATCCTGGTCGACTACGACGGACAGCGCTCGGTGTTCACGATGGGCAAGATGGCGGTGCTCTGGGAGCTCGACCTCGAGACGGGCGGGTTCCGCAACGCGCACGACCTCGGCTACCAGACCTTCGCCGACGTCGATCCGGAGACCGGCGAGGTGACGCACCGGGAAGGCATGATCCCCGAGCTCTACGAGGAGGTCTTCTGGTGCCCGAGCACGGCCGGCTTCAAGAGCTGGCGGGCGATGTCGTACCACCCGGAGACCGAGGCGTTCGTCATCCCCATCAACCTGAACTGCGAGACCGGCGTGTTCGGCCCCGTCGAACGGGTCGAGGGGGGCGGCGGCACCGGTCCGGTGCGGCGCACCAACCACTTCCATCCGGACAGCCCCGGCCAGCTCGGCGAGCTGCTGTCGATGAGCATCCGCACCGGCGAGGTCCTCTGGCGGCAGCGGTTCAAGACGCCGATCAACAGCGCTGCGCTGACCACCGCGGGCGGGCTGGCGTTCGCCGGTAGCTGGGACCGCTACATCTACGCCTTCGATGCGGCCGACGGCGAGATCCTCTGGAGCCGGCGCCTGCCGACCTCGATCCAGGGGTTTCCGATCAGCTACGCGGTGGACGGCCGGCAGTACGTCGCGGTGCCCGTCGGCGCCGGCGGCGCGAGCTGGCAAGGCATGATCCCCACCGACCTGATGCCGGAGGAGAAGCGTCCGGTGGGGGGCAACGGGCTGTTCGTCTTCGCTCTCGACGAGTAGCAGCCGGCGCCGCGCGACGGCGGAAATACGGGAAGCCCGGGCCTTCTCTCCGGCCCGGGCTTCTCTCTGTGCACGGCGCCTGGAATCCCGGAGCGACGAGCTACCCATCGGCAGCGTTGCGGTCGGGGTCCGGGAAACCCGGTCCGGCAGACGGCAGGCGGCCGCAGTTCACGGCAGCTCGGTGAATCCGTGCGCCACCGCGTACTTCGTCAGCTCCGACGCCGTCCGCACCCCGAGCCGATCCATGATGCTCGCCTTGTGGAACTCGACGGTCTTGACCGAGATGCCGAGGCGGGCCGCGATGTCCTTGGCGGTGTGTCCCTCGGCCACCAGTTGCAATACCTCCCGCTGGCGCGGCGTCAGCCTGCCCAGGGTGGGCGGCACCGCCACCGAGCGGGGCACGCTCGCCCGCAACGCGTCGCTCGTGATGAGCGGCGTCAGGTACTTGCGGCCGGAGAGGACCGCGGCGATGGCGACTCCCAGCTCCGAAGCGGCCGAGCGCTTCAGCAGGTAGCCGGCGGCCCCCGCCTCGAAGGCCTCGCTGGCGTAGGTCGGATCGGCGTGCATCGTCAGGAAGATGATCCGGGTGTCGGGAACCAGGGTGCGCAGCCGGCGCGCCGCGTCGAGCCCGTTGAGCAGCGGCATCGAGATGTCGAGCAGGACGACGTCGGGCGCGAGCCTCGGCGCCGCCTCCACCAGGGCCCGGCCGTCCTCGACCATGCCGACCAGCTCGCACTGGTCCTCGAGGAGCCGGCGCAGGCCCTCCAGCACGAGCGTATGGTCGTCCGCCAGCAGAACCCGCGGCCGCTTCGCCGCCGTCTTCGTCATTCCGCGCCGCCCTCACCACCGGCCGCAGCGCCCGGCAACGGCGCCCACACCGTGACCCGGCTTCCCGCCCCGGACCGCGAGGCGAGCTCGAAGCGCCCGCCGGCCAGCCGCACCCGTTCCTGCATCCCCACGATCCCCAACCCCTCGGTCGAGCGCGCCGGCACGGCGAACCCGACGCCGTCGTCGGACACCGTCAGCCGGATCCCGCCGTCGGCCGGCGCCATGTCGACCGTCGCCCGGCTGGCGCGGGCATGCTTGACGACGTTGCGCAACGCGGCCTGCGCCACGTGGTACAGGCACGCCGCCACCGCGGGCGGAACCGGCTCGGACAGATCGCCGATCCGCAGGTCGATGCGAATCGATCCGTGGCGCCGCAGATCCGCCACGTGGGACCGCAGCGCCGCCTGCAGGCCCAGATGATCCAGGACCGACGGATGCAGGCCGTAGGCGAGGCCGTGCACGTCGTCCGACAGCTCCACGAGCCGGTCGCGGATGGCCCCGAGCCGCTCGGCGGTCGCCCGCGGTGAACGGGGCACGCCGGCCTGCAGCGACTCGACGTCGAGCGTCAGCATTGCGAGCCGCTGGTTGACGTCGTCGTGCAGCTCGCGCGAGATGCGCCGCCGCTCGTCGTCCTGGGCCGTCAGCAGCCGCCCCGCCAGCGCCCGCAGCTCGGCCTGACTCTGTTCGAGCTCCGCCTGCTTCCGCCGCAGGGCGTCCTCGGCCCGCTTGCGGTCGGTCACGTCCCGCCAGATGGACCGGTAGTAATAGTTGCCGCGCTCGTCCCGGATAAGCGCCATGCCGAGGCTGACGTCCAGCAGGCTGCCGTCCCGACGCCGCAGTCGAAGCTCCACGTCTCCCGCCCGTCCGTCCGCGCGGGCGGTCTCCAGCGCCCGGCCGAGAGCGGCGGCGCTGCCCGCATCGTGCAGCTCGCGGATCGGGCGCCCGAGCACCTCCACCCGCCGGTAGCCGGTCGCGCGCAGCAGCGTGGCGTTGCACTGCACGACCCGCTCGGTGTCGACGGTCACCGAGGCGAACATGTCCGGCGCGTCCTGGTACAGGTTCTCGTAGCGCGCCCGCGCCGCCTCCAGCGCACGCAGGGACTGCTCGCGCAACTGCTCCCGGTCGGCGTCGCGCGTCTTCTGCATGCCTGCAGTCAGATGTACCCGAGCGGCCGCGATCCGAGGACCTGGGGATATCCCTAGTTTCCAGGCGCCCCGGGACATCGTATCTTGCACTCAGAACCGGGGCGGCGCGAGGCTTGGCCGGCCCGGGGAGAGATGGAGGCACGATGGACACACCACCGGACTTCCAGCGCCTTCGCCGGCAGACGGCTCGCGGCCCCGCGCGCCGTCTGTACGGCGGAGGCATCGCCGTTGCGCCAGGCCGGCGCGACCGCAGCCCGGGAACCGAAACGCGCGTGACCGCCGTGTCGCGCGGCGTGGACGCTCCAACGACAATCTGTCCAGTGCGAGCCGCGCAGGCCACTCCTCGGGCGCGGGGCCGGACGGCGTGACGGGCGCATCACGCTGTCCGGCCGGCGGGCGTCGGTTCCGTCCGACAGCGACGGCGTTTTCCCCCTCCTCCGTCGGCAACGCCTGATCGGCCGCCGCCGCGAGCTCACGCGAACGGATTCCGTACCGTCACGCCGGCGAAGTGCACGCCGCCCTGCAGGTCCTGGCGCAGCCACGATTCGACCAGGTTCACGGCGGCCTCGTGGGCGAGACGTCCGGCTTCGTCGCCCGCGTCGCCTGCACGTAGAATTCCTGGAGCACCTGTGCGATCGCCTCTCCAGTACTTCCTCTGGCCGTCGCCGCCCCGCACCCGCGGGGCCATCACCGCCGATTTCCCCGGCGCCGCGGCTCCCCCCGGCAGCCGGGTGCGGTTCACGACCCGCGGCCAGTCGATCACCGGCGTGGTGGCCGAGCTGCAGGCCGCCCGCGCGGTGGTGCTGGCCGGCGACGACGGCCGGTGGCAGGTGCCCTACCGCCTCCTGGAGGTCGTGGAACGGGTGCCGGAGCGGGAGTGCACCCTGGCCGACGTCGAGACGATGGCGCGGCGCCTGCTCGCGCGGCATCAGGCGCAGAGCGGACTCGGCACGCAGTGGACGTTCGGCTTCGACCTCTCTACGGCGCGGGCCGGCGTCTGCCGCTACCGGGAGACGCGCATCGACCTGTCGGTGAGCTACTGCCTGCGGGCGACCCGGGCCGACATCGAGAACACCCTGCTGCACGAGATCGCACACGCGATCGTCGGCGCCGAGCACGGCCACGACGCCGTCTGGCAGCGCAAGGCGCGCGAGATCGGCTCCACCGCCGAGCGCTGTCACGACCTCACCCACACCGCGGCCCGCTGGGTGGGCGAGTGCGGCTGCCGGCGGCGCTGGTTCCGCCAGCGCTTGAGCCGCAGACTGCGCCACGGCGCGATCTGCAAGGCGTGCGGGCGCACGGTCGCGTGGCGCTGGAACACGGGCGAAGAACCCGCGGGTTGAGGTCAATCGTCCACGAGCCACCCGTCGCGGAGCTGGACGATGCGGCTGCCGTAGGCGGCGTTGGCGTCCGAATGGGTGACCTGGACGATGGTCGTCCCCTCCCCGTTGAGCCGCGTGAACAGCTCCATGATCTCTCGGCCCTGGCTGGAATGGAGGTTGCCGGTCGGCTCGTCGGCCAGGATCAGCGTCGGCTTGGCGATCAGGGCGCGCGCGACGCCCACGAGCTGCTGCTGCCCGCCCGAGAGCTGGCTGGGATACAGGTCCTTCTTGCCGACGATCTGGAAACGATCGAGGGTGTCGGCGACCAGGCTCTGGCGCTCCGCGCGGGGCACGTTGCGATACGAGAGCGGCACGTCGAGGTTCTCCGCCACCGTCAGGTCGTCGAGCAGGTGGTAGCTCTGGAACACGAAGCCGATGTGGGTCCGGCCGAGCGCCTGGCGGTGCTTCTGCCGCAGCTTGTGGACGGGTTGGCCGAGCAGGTCGTACTCCCCCGACCACTCGGCGTCGTGCATTCCCAGGATGTGCAGCAGCGTCGACTTGCCGGCCCCGGACGGGCCCATGATGGAGACGAACTCGCCGGCGGCGATCTCCAGCGTGATCCGGCGCAGGACGAACGTCCGGCTGACCCCGTGGCGGAAGACCTTCTCGACGTCGCGCAGTGCGATCAGCGGCTCGGGCATGGAAGAGCTTACCAGTCCGCCGCGCGGGCCTCGCCGCGGACTCCGGCCCGGAATGCGGAGCAACGGCCGGCCCGGTGGATGGCGGAGCGAGTCACGGAGTAGACTCCGTGCGTCACGGGATTCCAGCGCGTCTGACGCGCACCACAACGGCCTCACCAGAAGCGAGGATGTCATGAGAATCACCACGTTGCTCACCGTAGTTGCCGTCGCCGGCTTGCTGGTCGGCGGGACGGCGCAGGATGCCGCCGCCCAGGAAGCGGAGCAGTTCCGGGCCGCCGACTTCGAGTACGGCTCGCGCTTCGAGCTGCCGGACGGCACGACCGCCCAGATCTGGAACCCGGCGAAGGCCAAGCTCGTCGCGGGCGGGCCGATGATCGGCGGCACGGTGCGCGCCACCGACCCGCGCACGTACTGCGCGATGGCCGCGGCCGGCTACGACTTCGTCTGGGTGGAGATGCAGCACGAGTCCATCTCGTGGGAGCAGGTCTCCCGGATGTGGCGCACCTGTCCGGGACCCGCCGCCCCCGGCGCGCGCGTGGCGTATGCCGACGAGCGCGAGATCCAGCACGCCACCGACATGGGCGCGCTGGTCATCGTGGTGCCGACCGTCGACAGCGTCGAAGAGGCGCAGGCCGCGGTCGACTGGACCTACTTCCCCCCGATCGGCCGGCGGAGCGCGGGCGGCGGCCAGGGCGCGGGCGAGTTGTGGAACCAGGTGCCCGGCGGCTACCGGCAGACCTACAACGACAACGTGGTGCTGATCCTGATGATCGAGACCCTCGAGGGCGTGGAAGCCTCGCGCGAGATCGCGCAGATCCCGGGCGTCACGGGGCTGTTCGCGGCCAGCGGCGACCTCGGCAACTTCTCCGGCTACGGCGAGGGCGATCCGGAGTACGAGGCGCTGATCACCGAGGTGCGCGACGCGGCCCTCGACGCCGGCATCCACGCCTGCGCGCCGCTGCGCTGGGCCAACCGGGCGTCGTTCACCTGCTTCCAGGCGGGTACCGAGGCGGCGAACATCAGCCGCGGCGCCGCGGCCGAGATCCAGCAGGCCAACGAGGTGTTCGGCGCCACCGGCGGCGGCGCCCCGGGCGAGCGCTCCGGCGCGGCCGGGCTGCTCGCCGAGCTGACCGCCCAGTGCGGCTCGATCACCTACGAGGACGACTGCTACGCGGCGGTCCGCAACGCGGCCGGCGCGGCCGGCGACCTGTCCGACGACGAGCAGGCGCAGATCGTGCGCCGTCTGCGCGAGGTCATGGGCAACAACCCGAACCAGGCGGGCCGGATCGGCGAGATCGCCGCCGAGGCGGGCCTGTCGGTCCAGTAGTCCGCGGCGCGCGGCGGCCCTTCGACGAGCGCAGGGGGCCGTGACGCGCCAACCCCCCGCAAGTCCGGCGCCGGATGCCTGAACAGGGTGTCCGGCGCCGGTCGCATTCGACACGCGCCCACGGCACATTCCTCCGGCACCCGCTCGCGGCTTCACCGGGCGCCCGTCCCGGGCGGCTGGGCGCTATCTCTCGGCCGCGGCGCGCCGGCGTTGCTCGCCGACGAGCCGCGGCAGGGCATCGACCGCGTACAACGGCAGCGACAGGATGCGCACCGTCACCGGCTGCGTTCCTTCCGCAACGCGGATGGTGTGGCGCACCGTCTGCAGGCTGGGCGGGTTGGCGTCGAACCGTACCGCGAGCGGCGGCCGTTTCTCGTGCGCGAACTGCAAGAGCGATTTCAACGAGCCGCTGCTCCCCGCCTTGACCTCGATCGGCACCATCCAGTCGCCGTGCGAGACGACGTAGTCGACCTCGGCGTTGCCCCTGCGTGCATTGCGCAGCCAGTAGTGGAGCGCCGGCGGCTGCTCCCCGCCGTTCAATCCGATGAGTTGCTGTCCGACGTACTGCTCGGCGATGCCCCCCTCGTTCACGAGGCGAACCGCATCCATGGCCTCGATGCCGGTCGGATCGAGGCCGCAGACGTGGTTCATCAACCCCACGTCCATGAACAGCAGCTTGCCGGTGCGGCGGCCGGCGTCGGCGCCCAGCGGGAGCCCGGCGCAGTTGCTGTGGGAAACGCGATGGCAGACGCGCGCCTTGACCAGCAGCTCGACGGCCTGGCCGACCTCGGCGGCGCGCGCGTCCGGGTCGAGGCGGCGGTAGCTCACGGGATGTCCGACCGTGCGCGGCACGGTGCGGAACAGCCGCTGCAACCGGCCGAGCTGGGCCCCCCGCGCATACTTGGCGAAGTCGTCTTCGTAGGTCGATGCGATGGACCGGTGGACGGCGGCCACCTCCAGCGGCGACCCCGACTCGCAGTGCGCCTGCACGGCTTCGGGCAATCCGCCCACCAGCAGGTACTCCCGCAGCCGGCGTGACAGCCGGCGGTGCACGGCGTCGGCAGACGGCGCGTCCGGATCCGCGGCGGCGGCCTCCTCCGACACCTCCGGGTCGGCGGCGGCCAGGAACTCGCGGAACGTCATCGGTCCCAGGTGCAAGTACTCGATGCGTCCGACGGGCATCGAGAACCCATGGTCGGCGAGCGTGAACTCCAGCAACGATCCGGCCGCCGCCACCGGCAGGTTCGGCCGGTCCTCGTAGAGGTAGCGCAGCGCCGGCAGCGCATGCGGCGTCGCCTGCACCTCGTCCAGAAACAGCAGCGCCCCGTCCAGCCGCACACCGCCGAGCGCCTCCAGCTCCCGCAGGATGCGCCCGGTGTCCAGACTCTCGAACACCCGGTCGAGGTAGAGATGCCGCTCCAGGTTCACCTCGCACAGCGCGAGCCCGGCCGCCGCCGCGAATTGCCGGACTAGGGTCGTCTTCCCGACCTGCCGTGCGCCGCGCAGCACCAGCGGCTTGCGGCGCGGGGCCTTCAGCCAACCGTGCAACGTCTCTTCCGCGAATCGCTTCATGTTCAAACAGACGTCTAAAATATCAAATATATCGACTTAAAATACATCTGTTCTAGCAAGGAACACGTGCAATCGAACCGCTGGAGGCTCAGTCGGACGGTTCCGCCAATTCGTGCGGGCGCACCATCTCGACGACCCGCTGGTTCCCCTGGCGCGCCAGGGCGTACGGGGGCACGTCGACACAACATCACTCGGCCCGCAACGCCGCGGCCGGATTCGGCCGTTCCTCGATTTCTACACTTCTGGTGGTGTATCATGTACACCATGCGAACCAACATCGTGCTGGACGACGCCCTGGTTCGGCGGGCGATGAAGCTGACCGGCGCGCGGACCAAGCGCGAGGTCGTGCACGTGGCGCTCACCAGCCTCGTCGAGAGCCGCTCCCGCAAGAACCTGCTGGAGCTGGCCGGAACGCTGGAGTTCGCACCGGACTTCGATCACAAGGCGCTGCGCGGATTGCGCGGCGATGCCGACCGTGTTGATCGTTGACACATCGCTCTGGATCGACGTGCTGCGCAACGCGGACAAGCGGGGCGCGCTCGAAGCAGCGATCAGTGGAGACGATGTCTTTCTCACCCGCTTCACGCAGATCGAGCTCCTCGCGGGCGCCCCGCGCGAGGAGCAGTGGCACCGGCTGGCGACCTATCTCGACGGGCAGCGCTACCTGGAGCCCGAGCCCGACACCTGGCGGCAGGCGGCGCGGACCTTCTTCGAGCTGCACCGTCTCGGAACGCCCGCGCACAGCCCCATCGACTGCTGCATCGCCGAGATTGCGATCGCGCACAAGGCGCTGCTGCTCCACCACGACCAGGACTTCGGACTCATCGCGGCGCTGCGCCCGCTGCAGGAACGCTGGCTGGAGCTGTAGTCGAGCGTTGACGCCGGCGGCAGCCACGACCCCGCCGCGGTGGCTGATCTCGTCGCCGGCGAGTCCGCGCACGCCCGCATCCTCTCTATCCGGAAGGTAGCCGAGTCGAACGGCCGAGTGGCCCGGCAGGCGCACCGACCGGGGTTGGCGTTTTCTACGCCCCCTCCCGTTCTGTACGCGCCTGCACGAAAATTCGAAACGAGCGATGATGGGTACACACGCTTCCGAACGGGAAGTTCGCTTCGGAAGGGGAGGATTGGAATGCCATCGAGAGTGCTCGCATCGGGGGTCGGTCTTGCGCTGGCCCTCACGTTCGCGCCCGGTGCTTTCGGGCAGGGCCGCCAGACCGGCGCCATCGGCGGCGCCGCCGTCGATTCGCAGGGACTCTCGCTTCCCGGCGTCACCGTCACCGTGAGCTCACCGTCCCTGCAGGGGACACGAACCGCCGTCACCGACATCAACGGCAACTATTCGCTGCCGCAGCTCCCGCCGGGAGCCTACTCGGTGGTGTTCACGCTGTCCGGCTTCGACGACGTCGAGGAGGAGGCGACCGTCCCGCTCGGCGGCGAGGTGGGCGTCAACGCCGTCCTGGCGCCGGCCGGCGTGACCGAGATGGTGCAGGTGGTGGGCGTGGTCCCGGCGGAGATCCAGACCACGGAGACCGCCTCGAACATGGTGGTCGACGAAGTGAACGCGTTGCCGATGGGCCGCTCGCCGTTCGCCATCGCCGCGGTGCAGCCCGGTTTGAATACGAACACGCCCAACGGGGGCCAGCTCGCGGTCAACGGCTCGTTCGCCTACGACAACGTCTACCTGATCGACGGCGTGGACACGAACGACAACCTCTTCGGGACCTCGAACAGCCTCTACGTCGCCGACGCGATCGAAGAGACGCAGGTCCTCACCTCCGGAATCTCCGCCGAGTACGGGCGGTTCTCCGGCGGTGTGGTCAACGTCATCACGAAGAGCGGCGGCAACACCTTCTCGGGCAGTTGGCGGACGAACTACGACAACCCGACCTGGGAAGGGCTCAACCCCTACGAGGTCGAGAACGAAGTGGAGCGGGAGGACGTCCTGAACCAGACGCACGAGGCGACGCTGGGAGGCCCGATCGCGCGCGACCGCCTCTGGTTCTTCACCTCGTACCGCCGGGCCCGGACCACCGACAGCGACAGCTTCGGGCAGACCGGCATCTCGTACAGCGAGCGGGCCAACAACGACCGGAACCAGATCAAGCTGACCGCGACGCTCGCGCCGGGGCACACGCTCTCCGGCCAGTACATGCGGAACTACACGGCCCAGTTCGGCCGTCCCTCGTTCTCGGCGTTCAGCATCACGCCCGACGTGCTGAACGACGCGACGCGGCCGAACGACCTGTACGTGACGACCTGGCGCGGCGGCGTCAGCCGCAACGTCTTCGCCGAGGCGCAGGTGTCGCAGAAGCGGTTCGGCTTCCGGGGGGGCGGCGGCAGCGAGACCGCCATCGGGCACTCGCCGTTCATCACCCTGACGCAGGAGCTGGGGCACTACAACGCACCCTATTTCGATGCGACCGACCCCGAGGATCGCAACAACCTGCAGGTGACCGGCAACGTCACGTGGTACCGCGGCACCGAGCGGTTCGGTTCGCACAACGTGAAGGTCGGTTTCGAAAGCTACCGGTCCACGCGCACCGGCGGCAACTCGCAGACGTCGACCGGCTACGTCTTCGACGCCGACTACAAGGTGGACGCCAACGGCGATCCGGTCCTCGTGAACAACCGGCTGACCCCGGTGTTCTCCCCCTTCGAGTCGCTCATCGAGAACTGGATCCCCTCGCGCGGCGCGCGGATCGACATCAACACGTCGTCGTTCTTCATCAACGACAACTGGTCGCTCAACGACCACTTCTCGTTCAACCTGGGCCTGCGCGGCGAGTACGTCTCGAGCGAGGCGACGCCGGGCGACATCACGACCGTCGACACGCGGGCCATCGTTCCGCGCCTGGCCGCCTCGTACGACCCGCTCGGCGACGGCCGCTACTCGATTCAGGCGACCTACAGCCAGTACTCCGGGAAGTACAGCGAGGCGCAGTTCGCCGAGAACACCAACGTCGGCAACCCGAGCCTGCTGCTGGGTGTCTACACCGGGCCGCCGCACGAGTGCCCGGGCCTGCCGAACGCCACCGCGCTCGACTGCCCGGGTCTCGACCCGGCCAACTACTTCACCGTCCTGGGCCGCTTCCCGACGCAGAACGTCTTCACCGGTGAACGCCTCAATTCGCCCGTCACCGAGGAGTTCACGCTGTCGACCGGCGCCACGCTCGGCAGACGCGGGCACTTCCAGGTGACCTACGTCCGACGCCGCGCCCGCAGCTTCGTGGAGGATTACCAGGACCTGACGACGGGAACGACGGTGCTGACGGATCCGGACACCGGGGACGAGTACGGCGAGTTCACGAACAAGTTCTACCGGAACCCCGGCGACCTGGGGGACGATCCCGACGTTCTGCAGCGGAACTACGACGGACTGCAGTTCGAGACGCGTTACCAGTTGTTCGACGACCTGCTGCTGAACGGATCCTGGACGACCCAACTCCGCAACGAGGGGAACTTCGACGGCGAGGGCACCAACACGCCCGGCGTCTCGTCGGTCTACGGCGACTGGCCCGAGATTTCGCCGGCGGACCGGTTCTACCCCTGGGGCCGCCTCGACGACTACCAGAAGCAACGGGTGCGCGTCTGGGGCATCTATACCCTCGGCGTGGGATCGTTCGGCAATCTCGACATCGGCGCCTTCTGGCGCTACGACTCGGCGGAGAACTACAGCCTGGCGTCGAGCAGCTTCCGCGTGACGCCGGAGCAGCAGGCGATTCTCGACGAGCTCGGCTACATCGACGGTCCGTCCTCGCGCACGCTCTACTACTCGGACGGGCGCGGGTCCGAGCTCTACAACGGCTCCGGCCGGTTCGACCTGTCGCTGCACTACGACATCCCCGTCTGGCGGCGCCTGCGGCCGTGGGTGAAGATCGAGTGGTACAACCTGACGAACAACGACAAGCTGCTCTACTTCAACACTACGGTCCGGCCCGATTTCGACGGCCCGCTGGACGCACTCGGGATCCCGACCGCGTACATCGAGGGAGACCGCTTCGGCGAAGCGACCGCGGCCGGCGACTACCGTTCCGCCCGGTCGTTCCTGATCGCCTGGGGCTTCCGCTTCTAGACTGGTCCCGCTACCCAAGGAAGGAGCGCCGCCGCCTTGCCTGACCGCCACGAGAACCACGCCGCCCGCACCGTCGCCCCGGCATCCCCATCGCGCCGCCGCTTCCTGCGGGAAACGGCGGCCGCGCTTGCCGCGGCGCCCTTCGTCCGCCCGGCGTTCGCCCTCGGGCAGCCCGCCGTGCGCCCGGCGCCCGGCCTGCCGGCGCCGCACTTCGTCACCACCAACGGGATCAGGATGGCGGTGTACGAACGGGGCGAGGGCCTGCCGGTGGTCTTCGTGCACGGCTTCCCGGAGCTGGCGTACTCGTGGCGCAACCAGTTCCGCTCCTACCCGGCGGCCGGCCTGCGGGCCATCGCCCCGGACATGCGCGGCTACGGGCTGACCGACCGGCCCGCGGAGGTCGACGGGTACGCCATCCCGAGCCTCTGCGCGGACCTGGTCGGCCTGCTCGACGCCCTCGACATCGAGCGCGCGCTGTTCTGCGGCCACGATTGGGGCGGCGCGGCGGTCTGGACCATGCCGCGGCTCTACCCGGACCGGGTGCTCGGCGTCATCGGCGTGAACACGCCGGCGTTCGGCGGACAGGCGCCAAGCGCGCCGGCCGAGGAGCCGCTGATCGTCTTCACCGAGAACTACTACGCCACCACGTTCCTGGAGCCGGGCCGGGCCGAGGCGGTCTTCTCCCGCGACGTGCGGCGGGCGCTGGAGATGATCTTCCGCCGGGGATGGTACTGGGACGTCGAGAACATGCGCGGCTACCCGCCCGACTCGGCCGAGAAGACGATGGACATGCTGCGGATGATCGAGGAGGACAACTACCGGGGGGAGCTCATCCTGCCCGCCGACGTCCTCGACTACTGGGTGGAGACCTTCGAGGCGACCGGGTTCACCGGCGGGCTCAACTACTACCGGGCGAACATCGGCCGCGGCGGCGGGACGCCCCGGCCGACCGGCGACATCGACGTCCCCTGCCTCTACGTCGGCGCGGAGAACGACACGATCCTGCGTCCCTCGTCGTCCGACGCCATGCCGTCGTTCATTCCCGACCTCGAGCGCCGCGTCATCGCCGACTGCGGCCACTGGACGCAGCAGGAGCAGCCGGAGGAGTTCGACCGGCTGACGCTCGACTGGATCCGCCGCAAGTTCCGTTCAGCATGACGGGTGGAACCAAGCGCAGGAACGACGAGGCGGCGATCTGCCCGCCATGCTGCGGGAAATGGTCGGGGTGAATAGCCTCCAGGCAACCAACCAGGTGGCGACGCGGGAACTCGTGGCCATGCTGCGGGAGATGGCCGTCCGATCCCGGCCGACGTCGTCGACGTCCTCCCCGCCACCCTGCCCATCGAGCCGTTCGATCAGTCGCTGCAGCCGTTCGCGTTCGCGCAGGGCACGAGGTCCTGGGACGACGCGCGGAGGTCACACGAGATCGTCCAACGGCACGTCCAGAGCGGTGGCGAGGCTCTTGAGCGCCTTCACCGATCCGGGCTTCACGCCGCGCTCGATGGCGGAGAGGTAGGAGCTTGGGATGCCCGCGGCGACGGCCAGCGAGCGGGCGGTCATGCCGCGGTGCGTGCGCCAGACGCGCACGGGGTGTTCCCCTTCGACAATGCGGCGTGGCTGGCACCGGCTCTTGCGCCACGGCGTCAGAGCTGCTCGCCCGCGTCCGCGGCGACAGGCCGTCACCCGGTTCGGCTCGACGCGATCCGCATCGAGGAATCCCGCCGTTTCCCTCGCCGCGGCGGCGGGCGATATGATCGATGGGTTCGGCCACCACCGGTGCCGGCCGACGCCGCATCCACCACCGACACTTTCCACGGAGCCTCCCATGCAACTCGCTCGCTCGCTCGCTGCAACCACCCTGCTCGTCGTCGCCGCGGCCCTCCCGGCCGGGGCGCAGGTGCAGGCCGTGAACGACCCCATTGCGGAGCCGATCCGGAAAGGCGACCTGGTCGTGGAGGCGAACCGGTTCGTGCGCGCGCCGCAGACCGAGGAATCGGCGCTGGACGCCATCACGAACCTGGCCTATGCCCGCATCCAGTACCTGACGCCGATCGGGGACGGCTCGGGGCGCCTGGTCCTCAACGACCTGCGCGGGCCGCTCTACATCACCGACGAGAGCGGGATGGAGCCGGTCACCTACCTGGACATCCGCACCCGCGACGTCGGCTTCGACGACTCGATGTTCCCCAACGAGACCGGTCTGGTGGGGATTGCGTTCCACCCGCAGTTCGCCGCCGCCGGCACGCCGGGGTACGGGAAGTTCTACACGGCGTACAGCGCCACGTCGGAAAGCGGTCGGGCGGACTACCTCGACGACGACGCCGAGAGCCACGAGAGCGTGATCCGGGAGTGGACGGCCGACGATCCGGCGGCCAACGTGTTCAGCGGCACGTCGCGCGAGGTCTTCCGGATCGGCCAGTTCGCCTCCAACCACAACATCGGCGTCATCGCGTTCAATCCGACGGCGGCCGCGGGGTCGCCGGACTACGGGATCCTCTACGCCAGCCTCGGAGACGCCGGGGCGGCCAACGATCCCCGCGACTTCAGCCAGTCCCTCGGCGTTCCGCACGGCGCGATCATCCGCATCGATCCCCTCGCGGGCGACGGAAGCAGGGGCTACGGCATCCCGGTGGACAATCCCTTCGTGGGCGAGGCCGGCGTCGCCCCCGAGATCTGGGCCTACGGCCTGCGGCACGCGCAGCAGTTCTCCTGGGACACCGACGGCCGGATGTTCATGGGCGACATCGGCCAGAACTTCGTGGAGGAGGTCAATCTGGGCGTGCCCGGCGCCAACTACGGCTGGCGGCTCCGGGAGGGCACCTTCGCCACCGGCTACGCGGTCGGCGCCAGGCGCCCGGGACGCGTGTATCCGCGGCCGGCCCAGGACGACCAGGCCTTCGTGTATCCGGTGGCCCAGTACGACCACGGCGAGGGCAACGCCGTCGGCGGCGGGTTCGTCTATCGCGGCCAGGCCATTCCCGCCCTGCAGGGCAAGTACGTCTTCACCGACTTCCCGCGCGGCCGCGTGTTGTACATCGATGCGGACACGCTCGTCGCCGGTCAGCTCGCCGAGATCCGGGAGTTGCGGCTGATCGTGGACGGCGAGGAGCGCGACCTGGTCGACGTGGCCGGGTTCCCCAACACCTACGGCCGCGGCGACCGGGTGGACGCACGCCTGGGGATCGACTCGACCGGGGAGCTCTACCTGCTGACGAAGGGCGACGGCTGGGTGCGGAAGCTGGGGCCGGCGCGAGCGCAATAGGACGTCAGGAAGACCGATCCGGATCGGTCTTCGGAGGGCGTTCATCCTCGCGCGAATGCTTTGACAGGGTGCGGTAGCGGGCATATATTCGAACTGAGTCCAGGAGCTGCGACAACGGCGCCGGCGGCGGCGCAGCCCGATCGCCATGGGCCGCGCGTCCGGCAGCCGGCCGACGTCTCGGGAGGTGTGGAGATGCGGCAACGACTGATCGAGTCGTTCGGCGTGGCAACGGCAATCGCAACCGTCGCGGTGCTGCTGCAGCTCGCCGCCGTGCCGGTCGAAGGGCAGGCGCCGAGCGAGACTCCGTGGGGGCATCCCAACCTGGAGGGCATCTGGCTCGACGTCTACGCGACGCCCTTCGAACGGCCCGCCGAGCTCGGTGATCGGGAGTTCTTCACGGCGGGCGAGCGGGCCGCACGCGACCAGGCCCGCATGGTCAACCCGGGCCGCAACGCGCGCGGGCAGGATGGCCGGACGGACGTGGCCGGGGCGTACAACGCCGTCTACACGTCGGCCCGCCCGGCCGGCCCGCGCACGTCGCTCGTGGTCGATCCGCCGAACGGGAGGCTCCCCGCCCTCACGCCGGAGGCCCGGCGGCGGAACGAGTTGGAGCGCGAGTGGCGCCTCATGCTCCTGCGCAGCACCGAGACCTGCCGCCTCGGCGGTAGCGGCTGCGCCGGCGGGGAGTACGGATCGGCGTCGCCGCGGCGGTTCGATGTCGTTCCCTTCTACAACACCGGCCGCATGAACCGCCACTTCGGGCCGGAGGATCAGAGTCTGGGCGACCGCTGCATGTCTGGGCGCACACCCGATTTCAACGGGTTCCGGCGCATCGTGCAGGGCGCGGATTCCATCGCGATCGGCTACGACACCGGGCAGGGACAGGGCTACCAGCGCATCGTCAACCTGAGCGGAAGCCATCCGCCGGACCGCATCCGCCTGCGGCACGGAGACTCGCGCGGCCGCTGGGAGGGCGACACGCTGGTCATCGAGACCACGAACTTCTCGCCCAAGTTCCGCTTCCGCGAGTCGGGCGGGAGCCGGCGTCTCGTCGAGCGCTATACGCGGGTCGACGAAGACACGCTGGCCTACGAAGTGACCATCGAGGACCCGGCGGCGTGGGTGGCGCCGTGGACCGTGCGGCAGGAGCTGAAGCGTCAGAGCGACCGGCAGAACCGAATCTACTACGAGCCGCGGTGCCACGAGGGAAACTACGGCCTGCCGGCGCTGCTCATCGGCGCCCGCGTGGACGAGCAGGCGTTCGCCGATGGGCGCGGTCCGGATCCGTTCTCGCTGGACACGGCGACCTGCGTAACCGGCTTGCAGGACTGAGCGATCTCGGCATCAAGGAGCGATGATGATGGGAAACCGTTTGAGAGTCTCGACCGTTGTCACGGCCCTTGCCGCCTTCAGCATGGGCGCCGTCCTCTCCTTCGGGGTGACCGGCACGGCCAGCCAGGACCAGGCGGAGCGGCCGGCGCAGACCCCCGACGGGCGGCCGAACTTCAACGGCGTGTGGCAGGCCCTCAACGAGGCGCACTGGGATCTGCAGGCGCACGAGGCGCTGCCGGGCATGGTGATGCAGGAGGGCGTCTATCCCTACGAGTACGCCCGGGTGCCGGCCGCGCCGGTGGTGGCGCTGGGCGCCGCGGCCGGCGTGCCCGGGTCGATGGGGGTCGTGCAGGGAGACGGCGGCATCCCGTACCGGCCGGAAGCGCTCCAGGTGAAGCAGGAGAACGGCGCGAACTGGATCGACCGCGATCCCGAGCTCAAGTGCTACCTGCCGGGGACGCCCCGCGCGATGTACATGCCCTACCCCTTCCAGATCGTCCAGGGCACGAACAAGATCCACATGAACTTCGCGTTCTCGAACGCGGCGCGCATCATCCACCTGGACGAGGTCGATCTTCCGCCGGACTATTCCTACATGGGACACTCGGTCGGACGGTGGGAAGGCGACACGCTGGTGGTCGACGTGACGGACTTCAACGGCAGGAACTGGTTCGACCGGGCCGGGAACTTCCACAGTGAAGCCCTGCAGCTCACCGAGCGCTACTCGCCGCTGTCGGCGGACGCCATCTGGTACGAAGTGACGATCGACGATCCGGAGACCTTCACCGAACCGTGGTCGATCGCCATGCCAATCTATCGTCGCCTGGAACCGAACGCCACCGTGCTGGACTATCCCTGCATCGAGTTCGCCGAGGAGTTCATGTACGGGAACCTGCGCCGCGAGCAGTTGGTCCGGCGCTGGGAAGGCGAGACGATAATCGTGGAGATTACGCGCAAGATTCCACCGGGCGACGCACTGCACGAGTGGTATCGACGGTAACGAACCGGTGGCAAGGAGGGCAAAGCCCATGAGGACGAAACTGTTGATTGCGGGCTGTGCGGTCGTCGGGAGCTGCTTGTGGTTGGCGGGAATGGCCGCGCCAGTGGCAGCGCATCACGCCTTCGCCGCGGAATTCGACGCCGACAGGCCGGTCGATTTCAGCGGCACGGTCACGCGGGTCGAGTGGGTCAATCCCCACGTCTGGATCCACATCGACGTGGAGCTCGACGACGGCACCACAGAGGAATGGGCGTTCGAAGGGGGCACTCCGAACGTGCTGTTCCGGCGGGGCTTCACGAGGCGGTCGCTGCTGCCCGGCACCGAGGTCAACGTCGACGGGTATCAGGCCAAGGACGGCACGAACCGGGCGAACGGCCGGGACATCACGCTCCCCGACGGGACGAGGCTGTTCCTCGGGTCGTCCGGCACCGGCGCCCCGTGGGAGCTGGCCCGACCGGGTGTCGACACCGTAGAGAATCCCAGGTAGCCGCAGCCTGTCGGACGACGCGACGTTTCGAGTACACGAAAAGCCCGGCCTCGCAAATTGCGAGGCCGGGCTCGATTTTTGCGGGCCCGCGCCCGCAGGCAGCACGGGGCTGCCTCGACGCTCGGGACCCGAGCGGTCACCGCTGCAGGCGGTCGGCGTCGTAGATGGAGAAGGAGGCCGGGTCCGGGCCGCGCCCTTCCGCAAACGCCTGATCGTCCAGACGATAGCCGAGGAGCAACGCCGGCAGGCCGTAGTTCCCTTCGTGGCACCGGGGCTCGTAGTAGATCCGGTTCTGCTGGTCGCTCTGCCGCTTCAGCTCCTGCCGGAGCGTCCACGGCGCCACCCACACCGTCGGATCCTCGATCGTCATCTCGTAATCGAGCGTTTCCTCGTCGACCCGCGTATACCGTTCGACGAGCCGGCGGTTCTCGGCCGAGCCCTGGTACGGGAACTTGTGGGAGAAGTTCGTGGTCTCGATGACCAGCGTGTCGCCCTCCCACCGGCCGCGCGAGTCGCCGTGACGCAGGCGGATGTGGCCCGGCGGATGACTTCCGCCCAGGTTGACCATGCGCTGGAACCCCTGGCCCTGCCCGGTGTCGTAGGCGATGGCGACGGAGTTCTCACCCTGCACGATGCGGCGGAACCCGTTCAGGTCTGGCGTGCGCCCCGACATGCACCGGTCGCCCAGGCTCTGATCCTCCGGACCGTCGTGGCGGTTCATGCGGCCCCGCGTGTTGTAGTAGGGCGTCGTCTCGTAGCGGCGGGGCGAAGGGGGCCCGTACTCTCCCCCGGCGCACTGCGGCGCCTGGGTCCGGCAGGTCTCGGTGTTGCGCAGGAGCATGGCGCGCCACTCCTGCTCGATCTCGTTGCGCCGCACCTGCTCCGGCGTGAGTGCGGGAATCCTCCCGTTCGGCGGGTCGACGACGAGCGACGTCCGGGGGCCCGCCGGCTTCGCCGAGGTGTAGACGGTGTTGTACGCCCCGCTGGGCAGCACCGGCGGACGAGCGAGCGCGGCCTGATTCCGTGCGGCCCGCTCTTCCTCGGTGGCGAACTCGCGCTCGCCGATCGCCGGGTCCCGCTCCAGCGGCGTGGAGTACACGTCCAGCCAGATGCCCTCCAGGTTCGGATGCCCCCACGCGGTCGTATCCGGCGCCTGGCCGCTCACCGGCACCGCGGTAAGCTGCAAGAGCACCGTGAGGGTCGCGAGCACCGCTGCCGTACCGAGCAACTCGAGCAGTCGTCGCCTCATTTCCATACCCCCTGACATTCCTCACCGGCCTGCGAGGGGCCGCCGGCGGCGGCCCCTCGACGCGCAAGCCCGGCGGGCATCAGTCACCCGGCCAGGGCACGCCGACGTCGCCGGCGGCACTGCCCATCCCGACGTACTTGAACCGCTGCACGCGCTTGCCCTCGAAGGTCTCGGTCGTGTAGACGTTGCCGGCCGAGTCCACCGCGATGCTGTGGTTGCCGAAGAACTGCCCCGCCATGCGGCCGCCGCTGCCGAAGCTGTAGATGTACTCCAGCGGCTTGCGGCGCAGCACGTGCACCTGCTGGTTCACACCGTCGGCGACGTAGGCGAAGGTCTGGTCCGGATCCGTCGAGAACGCGATGTCCCAGGCGGAGCCGGATCCGAGCGTCTTCGGCATGAGGTAGATCTCCTCGACGAACTCGCCCGCCTTGGTGAACACCTGCACGCGGTTGCCCGGACGGTCGCACGCGTAGACCAGGCCGTCGCTGGTCGGGTCGGCGCAGTGCACCGGGTTGCGGAACTGCTGGTCCCCGGACTTGTCGCTGCTGACCGCGCCGTGCGCCGGCGCGTTCGCCGCGTTGTAGCGCGGCAGCTCGTCGTCGCTGGGCCGGTTGCCGTAGGCGCCCCAGTAGCGCTTCAGCTCGCCGGTGTCGCCGTCGACCACCGCCACGCGCCGGTTGCCGTAGCCGTCGGCGAGATACGCCTCGTTGGCCTCGGCGTCGAAGGTGACCTTGGCGACCTTCTGGTAGCGCGTCATCGAGTTGCTGTCGGGCTCGGCGTAGCCGTCCTCACCGACCTGCAGCAGGAACTCGCCGCTGTGGCTGAACTTCAGCGCGTGCGAGTCGTCGGCGCCGTTGCCGCCGATCCAGACGTTGTCCATCGGATCGACCCAGATGCCGTGGTTCGAGTCGGGCCAGTCGTAGCCCTCGCCGGGTCCGCCCCAGTGCTGCACCAGCTTGCCCTCCTGGTCGAACTCCAGGATGGGCGGCGCGGGATGGCAGCACGCCTCGGCGAACGGCGGGTCCAGCGCGGCCGGGATCTCGTTCGGCGCGAGGTTGCCGCGGTGCACGATCCAGACGTGGTCGTCCGAGTCGACCGAGACCCCGATGGTCGAACCGAGCAGCCAGTTGTTCGGCAGCGGCTGCGGCCAGAACGGGTCGACCTCGAACAGCGGCGCGTTCGGGACGGCTTCCTGGGCCCCGATCCCCCCGCTCTGTCCGCCGCCCCACACCAGAATCGCCGCCAACAGAGTACAGACGCTCAAGATGATCAGTCGCGACTTCATGTCCTTGTCCCCCACCTCACCCGAAAACAGAGGCTCACAGTATACGCCCCGCGGAACGCCGTCGCGAGCCCTTCCGCCCCTCCGCCGCCGGCGTCCGCGGATCACCAGCCGAACCCGGATCCACGGAGCACGGGCGCCGGGGCTACCTGGAATCCGTCCCCGCCGCGTCGCCTGCCGCCTGCCGTTCGAGATTGCGGTGAATCTCGAGTATGTGTCGAATGTCGTGATTGCCCTCGTGGCACCCGTACTCGAACAACGGACCGGTGGTCTTCACCATCGGCAGCTCCACGCTCCACGGGCTGGTCCACGTCTCCGGATCGGTGACCGTGAACTCGTAGTGAATCCGATCGGCGCTGACGCGGGTGAAGCGTTCCACGACGTGGAGTGCGCCGCCGGCTCCGCGGAAACGTCTCCTCTCGGCGTAGTTGCGGGTCTCGACGACCAGCGTGTCCCCCTCCCAGCGGCCGCGCGAGTCGCCGGGGAACTGGCGGATTGCGTCCGAGACGTGCGGGCGCCGGTCGAGCGGGATGATGCGCGGGGGATTGGTGGCCAGCTCGGAGAGCACCACGACGTGGTCCGGAGTCTGGAAGAACTGATGGATGTCGTTGTAGGACGGCGGCATCATCGGCGGACCCTCGTGCGACCACGCGATGCAGCGCTCGGACAGGGGCCGGTTCTGGTGGCTGTCGAACGCGCTTGCATGCGCCTGGGCGGCCCGGGTAGCGGCCGCGCGCGCCGCGGCCTCCGGCGTCAGCGGCGGGAATCGGCCGTTCCGCGGCCGGGTGATCAACGACGTGCGCCGGCTCGACAGTCCCTTGGGCACCGGCGTGCGCAGCCAGATCTCGTTGTCGTAGTGGATGTGATGACGCTCGTCCGGCGTGCGGTTGGCCTGATACTTGTACCGCTGGAGTTCCTCCCGATCTTCTATGTCGATGATGTCGAGAATCTCGCGCGCCGACGGGTCGACGCCGGCGGCCGTGAGCTCCCGCTGCAGCCAGGCGGTCTCCTCTTCCGTGAAGAACTCCCGGTCGCCCAGATGCGCGGGCCGCTCCAGCGGCGTGAAGGTCTGGGTCGTCCAGTAGCCCTGCAGGTCGGGACGGCCGTCGGGAGTGCGAGGCAGCGTCCACTCCGCCGCCCCGTCCGCGTCACTCTTTTCCCGATCCTGCGCGGACGCGGAGACCGGCGACAGAAGCGCGATCGCGACGACCGCGGCCAGCGCCGCAAGCGTGGCATGGTGCATCTGAGTCCTCCCCGAGCATCAGGCCCGTCGGTGACCGGGATCGCGCTCATGATCGCCTGCCGCACGCCCTTTTTCAAGCCGCGGTGGAGTCGCCGGCGTTGACCACTGGATTCCATCGCCCATACCATCGCGCGATGTCCCACCGTCCTTCCACAAGCCGAACCGCCGTCGTCGTCGCCTGCGCGATCGTCTGGCTCGGCGCCGCCGCGCCCGGCGCCGAGGACTGGCCGCAGTGGCGCGGCGTCGACCGGGACGCCGTGTGGCGCGAGACCGGCCTCGTCGAGCGGTTCGCGGACGACGGCCTGATCGTGAAGTGGCGGACGCCGGTCCGCGGCGGCTTCGCGGGACCGGCCGTCGCCGGGGGGCGCGTCTTCGTCCTCGACTACCAGGAGACGCCGGGCAGCCGCACGATGGACGGCCACGAGCGGCTGCTGGCGCTCGACGAGGAGACCGGCGCCGTGCTGTGGACGCGGGAATGGCCGGCCGCCTACCGCAACATCCACTTCAAGTTCGCGAGCGGCCCGCGGGCGACGCCGCTCGTCGACGGCGGCCGGGTCTACATCCTCGGGGCGGCCGGCATGCTGTCGTGCTTCGACACCGCGACCGGCGACCTGATCTGGCGCATCGACACGGCGGCCGACTACGGGGTGACGGTCCCGGTCTTCGGCGTGTCGCAGTCGCCGCTGGTCGAGGGCGGGCACCTGATCGTGCTGCTCGGCGGCGAGCCGGACGCGAAGGTGGTCGCCTTCGACAAGGCGACCGGCACGGAGGCGTGGCGGGCGCTCGAGTCCGACTCGGAGCCCGGCTACTCGTCGCCCATCGTCATCACCGCAGGCGGCGTGCGGCAACTGATCGTCTGGCACGCGTCGGCGCTCACCTCGCTCGATCCGGCGACCGGCGAGATCTGGTGGAACCACCCGTACGAGGTCGGCGGCGGCCTGTCGATCGTGACCCCGGTCCGCAGCGGGCGCTACCTCGTGGTCAGCGAGTTCTTCAACGGCACGATGATGTTCGCGCTCAACTCGGACCGCCCGGCGGCGCGCATGCTGTGGCGGGGGCAGGCCCGCACCGAGTTTCCCGACCAGACCGACACGCTGCACTCGCTCATCTCGACCCCGATCGTCGTCGGCGACCACCTGTACGGCGTCGGCAGCTACGGCGAGCTGCGGGGCCTCGACGCCACGAGCGGCGAGCGGCTCTGGCAGAGCGACCGGATGAACGCCCAGGATCGCTGGGCGACGGCCTATTTCGTCCGCAACGGCGACCGCCACTTCGTCGTCAACGACTCGGGCGACCTGATCATCGCGCGCTTCGGACCGGAGGGTTACGAGGAGGTCGACCGGACGCTTCTGCTGACCCCGACCACGCGCACGCGCGGCGGCGCCTCCGGGCGCTGGAACGACCGGGCCGTGCTGTGGTCCCACCCGGCCTTTGCCAACGGCCACGTCGTCGCCCGCAACGACGCCGAGGTCGTGCGGCTGTCGCTGGCCGCCGTGGACTACGAGCAGGGACCATGACGGCGCGCGGGCCGGTCTGGCAGCGTCCACGGGCTCGCGTACGTCGCCGGGTCGGTGGTCATTGGACGGTGAAGGTGCCCGCCACGGTGCGCCCGCCGTCCGCGCGTTGGCGGCGGACCGAAGGAACATCGCCGACAGTGAACTCGAACGCGCCGGTCCGGATCGGCGTGAAGCTGAACTGCACCGTGCCGCCGACGTCGAATTCGATGGCGCGGAACGCCAGCGCCTGCAGATGCACCTCGATCCCGTTGATGGTGACGAGGCGCAGGTGCGAGTTGTGCAGCAGCTCGTCGACCTCGAGCCGCCACGGCTCGACCCCGTCGCTGGTGACGTTCAGCCGGTAGTACTCGCCCGTTACCAGGTCGAACGCCGTGGTGGAGAGCACGGGTCCGTCGGGGCTTGTCGTGATCTCCAGGTGGATGTCGAGGGGCGGCCCGGCGGCCAGATTGCCACCCACCTGGGCATGTGCCGCGGCCCCGGCAAGCACCAGCGCCGGACCGCAGATTGCGACGACGAGGGCTCGCTGCAGCATGCCGGTGGTTATATCCGAATGTCGTCCGGCGAGCCAGCAGTTTCGGCGGAAGCGCGCCGGCGCTATCGGGGTGGACGCGCGATCAGCGGCCGTCGGCACGAGTCTCCTGCACGCGAGCGCCGCGCAGCACGTTCACGATCGCGTAGTTCCCCTCGTGGCAGGCATATTCGAACAGGCGGCCCGGGGCCACCCCTCGCTGCGCCTGATCCGACGACATCGTGAAGCGGACGGTCCACGGCCGGGCGAAGCGGACCGGGTCGGTGATCGTCGCTTCGTAGTCGATCGTGCCGGCATCGACTCGCGTGAACCGCTCGACTACGCGCAGACTCGCGGACGGCGCGCGCCAGACGTGGCGGAACCGATCCTGCGACCGATCCGGGAAGTGGCGGCTCTCGACCACCAGCGTGCTCCCGTCCCACCGGCCGCGCGGCTCACCGTCCCACCGCGGGATGCCGGTCCGCGGGCGGCCGTCGATCGGGATGATGCGGCGCACGTGGTACATCTCGTGCAGGATCACCACGTGGGTCGGCGTCTGGAAGATCTGGTGGTTCGGGTTGTCGCCGAACCAGATCTGGGGCAGCCCGTCGCCGAAGCACCGCTCTCCCGTGTCGAGATCGATGTGCGAGTGCCAGGGACCGGTCCCGTACGGCCGCTCGTGGTCGCGCGCCGTGGGCGTATAGGGGATTCGCCCGTTCGCCGGGTCGACGATCAGCGACGTACGCCCACTGGCCTGCCAGGTGCTGCCCTCGTCGAGCCAGAAGGCGTCGTAGCCGAGGCTGCCGTCGGACCGGTAGTCGACGTCCCCCCCGGCTGGCGCCCCCCGCCGCGGCCCCCCCCCCCCCCCCGCAAAAAAAAACCCCCCGGGGGGTGAGAACGCCCCCCCCCCCACCGAACGCCCAAACACCCCCCCCACCCTAAACCCCCCGCCG
>VXME01000033.1 GCA_009861545.1 Acidobacteriota bacterium
AGGGGGTCCCTTTTCAGATTGCCGCGGGGTCCCTTTTCATCTTGCCGCTACCAAACGCGAGCTCGAGCTCGCCATCCGCGCGGCGCTCGGCGCCGGACCGTGGGCGGTCGCGGGCCTGGCGATGCGGACGGCGCTGCAACCGGCGGCGGCCGGCATTGCGCTCGGGCTCGCGGCCGCGGCCGGCGCCAGACGGATGATGGCATCCGTGCTCTTCGGCGTGGGCGCGCTGGACGTCGTGACCTGGGCCGCAGCCTGCGGGGCGCTGCTCGCCGCCTGTGTGACCGCGGGATATCTACCGGCGCGCCGCGCCGCGCGGATTGATCCGATGACCGCTCTGCGGGCCGAGTGACGACAACTGGACGCGCCGGCGCCTGTTGCGTGCTCGCCGCTGCTCATCCAGCGTGGGCGTTGCGCCGCCGGGCTGGATCGACGAGCACGACGAGCGACGAGAGTACGAGCAGGCCCGCGCCGAATGCCGCGAGATCGGCGGGCCCGATGTACCCGGCTCGCAACTGTTCCAGGATGGCGGGCACGGCAGCCGGCAGGCCGGCCACCAGCCCCGCGAAGAACAGCAGCGAGACGCCCCAACCAATTCCACGCCTGCTGATCTCATCGCTCAGCCAGATGAGACACGCGGTGATCGCGGTGACGGACAGGACGAGGGTGAGTCTGAAACTCCAGCCGGGCTCGGCCACGAGCGGCAACCCCTCCGGGACGACGGTCTGCTGTTCCAGCCAGATCGCGATCCCTGTCGCCTGCGCGACACCCAGCATCAGCGCGACACCCCGCACGGACCATGCCATCGTCCGGCGCCCGGGGGCGCCCCGGCCACGCGCGAATCCGAGCGCGGTCGCGAGATAGGCGATGCACAGTGCCGTGACGTAGGGCATGATGCCGAGCGCGAAGATCGTGCCTCCTCCGAGGTTGCCGCCGGTGAAGAGGTCGTAGAGCCCGAGCGCGCCGTGTCGGGTCACGGGTGCGAGCGCGTCGGTGTTCACGCCGGGCACGGGTACATGCGTCCCGAGCCAGTAGAGACCGATGGCCACCAGGCCCAGGAACGCCAGCGGCCGATGTTCCGCAACGTATCTTGCAGCACGTCCACCCAGTACGCTCATCGTCTGCCTCCAGAACCACCGCGCTGACCGACCGTTTTGCCACTCTTCATACAAGTCGCCCACCAGCGGGCTGCTGGCGTCCTCCAGCCGGCCCAGGAGCCATGTTGCCAATCGGGGTGGTCTCATGCACGTCCGCCTTCCAGTTGCGGCAGGCCTTCCCAGAGCACGGACAGCGCCTCCCGTGTGGAGCGGGCCTCGCGCACGCCATCCGGCGTCACGCGGAAGTACCGCTTCGCGCGGCCCCCGCGTTCCGGCGTGGGCTCTCCGAGCCGGGACGTGACCAGGCCCTTGTCCTGCAAGCGCTCCAGCGCCGCGTAGACGCTGCCTATCGCGACCTCGCGGCCGGTGCCGACCTCGAGCGTGCGCGAGATCGTGACCCCGTACGCAGCATCATCCAGCCGGATGACCGCCAGCAGCACCATCAGCTCGAAGTTTCCCAGGTAGGGTCGGCCCGCCATTTCTTTTATTTTAATGAAGAAATACGGATGATGCAAGCGAATTGCCGACTGCACCTTTCGTCAAAGGCGGCCGCGCGTCATTCCAGGCGCAGCGCCGCCGCCGGCTCGACCCGTGCGGCCCGCCGCGCCGGGAGCCACACGCCCGCCAGCGCGACCGCGGCCAGCAGCAGCGGCACCGCGGCGAAGACCACCGGATCCCGCGGCGCGACCTCGAAGAGGAAGCCGGCGACCAGGCGGCTGAGGCCGTACGCCGAGGCGATGCCGAGCGCGACGCCGACCAGCGCCACCGCCATGCCCTGCCGGATCACCAGGTTGCGCACCCGGTCCGAGTCGGCGCCCATCGCGAGGCGGATGCCGATCTCCTGCGTCCGCTGCTCGACCGAGTACGCGCTCAGCCCGTAGATGCCGATGGCGGCCAGCACCAGCGCGGCACCGGCGAAGATGGTCAGCAGGAGCATGAGGAAGTCCGAGCGCGCCGTCGATCGCGACACGACGGCCTCCATGCTCAGGAGCCCCGCCACGGGAATCCCGCCGCTCGCGACCCGCAGCTCGTCCCGAATCGTCTCGCCGAGGGCTTGCGGCGCGCCTCGGGTGCGCACGATCCACGAGAGGGGGAACATGCTCACGAGGTTGGCGTTGTGCGCATCGGGGACCTGCGCCCAAGGCACGTACATCGTGGGGCGGGGCTCGACGTCGAGGCGCCCGTCCCGCACGTCCCCGACGATGCCGACGACCTGCCGGGTCGGGCCGCCGACCACCGGTCTCCCCTTCGCGATGGTGATGCGATCGGCGAGCGGGTCGCCGTCGGGCCAGAACTGCCGCGCCATCGACTCGTTGATGACGACCACCGGTGCAGCCCCGCCATCGTCCCGATCGGTCAGCGCGCGGCCACGCACGAGGGGGATGCCGAAGGCCTCGAAGTAGCCGGCCGAGATCGGCGTGAATGCCCCCCCGCCGTGGAACGGCCCCTCGAGGGGAAGGCCCTCGATGACGAACGGCAGGCCGAGCCCACCCCGCAGGGGGATGCAGCACGCCGCGGCGGCCGCCTCGACGCCGGGCAGGGCCGTCAACCGTTCGCGTCCCGCCCGCATCACGTCGCCGATCGCCCCCGAGGCGTCGAACCGGCCGCCGCCCAGCGACATGTTCATCGTCAGCACCCGCCGTGCGTCGAACCCGGGGTCGACGGCGCGCAGGTTGAAGAATGTCCGGATGAAGAGGGCCGCGCCGACCAGCAGCACCAGCGCGAGCCCGACCTCGCTGACAACGAGCAGGGCGCGGGCCCGCTGCTGGCGGAACCCGCTGCCGGTGCGGCTGCCGCTCTCCTTGAGCGTCTGCGTCAGGTCCGTCCGCGAGGCGCGCAAGGCGGGGAGCGTGCCGAACACCAGGCTCGTCGCCAGCGACAGCGCGACGGTGAAGGCGAGCACGCGCCAGTCGAGGTCGACCCCGGCGCCGGCGGGACCGATGCGCGGGATGTTGCCGGGGTTGACGGCGAGAAGCAGGCGGATGCCGAGCATGCCGACGCCCAGCCCCAGCACGCCTCCCGCGGCAGACAGCACCAGCCCTTCGGTGAGAAGCTGGCGGGCGATGCGGAACCGCCCCGCCCCGAGCGCCGCGCGCACCGCCAGCTCGCGCTTCCGCGCGGCGGCGCGAACCAGCAGCAGGTTCGCCACGTTCGCACAGGCGATGAGCAGCACGAGGCTGACGGCCGCCATCAGGATCCAGAGCGACGACCGCACGTTGCCGACCACGAGGTCCGGGAACGACCGCACGCCGAACGACTGGTTCGGTGTCAGGACGTCCGGGAAGCGCTGCCGGAACGTCTCGGCCGCAGGCTGCAGCCCCGCCGTGGCCGACTCGACGCTCGCGCCCGGCGCGAGCCGTCCGACGGCGCGGAAGAAGTGGCCGTTCATCGCGCTGTTCGGATCGATGCGGAACGGCAGGTACACGTCGGGCGCGCCTTCCGGTCCCTGTAGCGCTTCCGTGTCGAAGGGGCCGAGGACCCCGAGCACGTTGTGGGCGTCGCCGCCGATGGGCAGCGTCCCGCCCACGATGTCCGCCGCCCCGCCGAAGCGGCGCTGCCAGAACCCGTGGCCGAGCACCACGACGCGTCCGCCGTTCGGGCGGTCCTCGTCGGCGGAGAAGGTGCGGCCCGCCACGGTTGTGGCGCCGAACAGCCGGAAAAAATCGGCCGTGACGGATCCGGCCACGATCTGCTCCGGCTCGCCGCCGGTCAGGTTGGCGGTGTTGAACAGGTACGCGGAGACGTCCTGCAAGGCGCCGGCGTGCTCGCGCCACACGTTGAACTTGGTGGGCGAGGCGATGGGAAACGAGCGCTGGGGTCCGGTGGTCTGGAGGACGACGAGCCGGCTCGGCTCCGGGTAGGGCAACGGTTCGAGCAGGACCGTGTTGACGACCGAGAAGATCGCCGTGTTCGCGCCGATCCCCACGCCCAGCGTGAGGACGACGACCAGGACGAATCCCGGGTTCTTCAGGATGCCCCGCACCGCGTACCGCACGTCCTCGATGATCGATTCAAGCATCGGAAACCCCGCCTGATCTCTGAGTGATTCCTTGATCTGGCCAACCCCGCCGAACTTCACGCGGGCCATCCGGCGGGCCTCGCCGGGCGCAATCCCGGCACGGACGTACTGGCTGGTGAGGAGCTCGACGTGCATCTCGAGCTCCTGCTCCGCCTCCCCCTCGAGGCGGCGGCGATCACGCAGATCCCGCAGGCGGGAGGCGAGTGCGACGACCCGTCGGCACAGGGTCATCGGTTGAGGCTCACGCGTCCTCCGACAAGCGCAGGAGCCGCGCCATGACCCCGGCGATGCGCTCCCAGTCTTCCGTCTGGGCGGCGAGCTGACGACGGCCCGCGGCGGTGATCGTGTAGAACCGGGCGCGGCGGTTGTTCTCCGAGCGCCCCCAACTGGCCGCGATCCAGCGCTGCTGCCGGAGTCGCAACAACGACGCGTAGACCGTGCCTTCGTTGAGTTGCAGCACGTCGTCGCTGATCTGCTCGATCCGCCGCGCGATGCCGTACCCGTGCTGTGGCCCGAGCACGGCCAGGGTCTTCAGCACCATCAGATCCAACGTGCCCTGGAGGACGTCGGCCCGCCCCTTTCCTATGGTCATCGCACATGAGTATGCGGGCAGTCCCTGTCGGATGTCAACAAGAAGAAGGCGGCGCGCCGAGATTCCGCGTTCGAGGGGCCGGCCGTTTTGACAGACGTGATCCGACGTGCTACTTTAATAGCCTGTGGCTAAAAAAATAACGGCGTGCGGGCCGCTGGCGCACGGTCGCGCCGGTCGAACTCCGATGCGCATGCGGGCGCCGTCGCACGGCCGGCCGTCGCGTCGCGAGCGACAGATCGTCGCCGGCGCGCAAACGGCGCAAGGGAGCGCCGGTGGCTCCGCGGAGGCGCCAAGCGGCAACAGGCCGGACGGAAACGACGCGAGCGGGGAGCGGGAGGAACTGTGACGAGCCTGCTGGCCGCGTTGACCGTCAAGGTGTCGGCGATCCTGTTCCTGACGCTGGCCGGCGCCCGCTGCCTCCGCGCGCGGTCGGCGTCCGCGCGGCACTGGGTGCTGGCCGTTGGCGTCCTGTCGGCGTGCGCGGCGCCCGCGCTCCACGTCCTGCCGATGCCGCCGGTGGTGCGGGTGGCGCCGGTGGAGCTGCTCGCCTGGAGTGCCGGGCCGCTGTTCGAGGCGCTCCCGCTGCGCCCCCTGGTCCCGTTCGCAGGGCCGGCAGGTCCCGGTTCGCCCGGAGCCGCGCGTGGGTCGGAGCCCGGCGGATTCCGGCCCGGCCGACCTCGACCCGCGGTAGCTCGCACGGCGTTCGCTGCCGGGGTCGGCCGGTGGGCGGTGGCGATCTGGCTGGTGGGCGCGGTGGGCAGCACCATGGTGCTCCTGGTCGGGCTGGCCAGGCTTCGCTGGCTCCGCGCGGCGTCGTGTCGTGTGACGGACGGGCCGTGGCATCGGCTGTGCGGCGACCTCGCGCGGTCGTGCGAGGTGAGACGCGGCGTCGACCTGCTGGTGGGTCCGCGTCCGGGGTTGGCGGCGACGTGGGGCTGGCGGCGGCCGGCGGTCATGCTGCCGTCGGGGGCGTTCGAGTGGTCGCCGGAGCGCATGCGCGTCGTGCTGCTGCACGAGCTTGCCCACGCGCGCCGCGGCGACTGGCTGCTGCAGATGGCGGCCGAAGCGCTGCGCTGCGTCTGGTGGTTCAACCCGCTGGCATGGTTGGTCCGAGCCCGGCTGCGCCGCGAAAGCGAGCAGGCGGCCGACGACCTGGTGCTGGCGCAGGGCGTTCCGGCCACCACCTGCGCGACACAGCTCGTCGAACTCGCGAGAGAGGTTCGGAAACAACGGCGGACGTGGTTGCCGGCGCCGGCGATGGCGCGTCCGTCAAACCTGGAACGGAGGTTGTCCGCCATGTTGAATTCGCACACGAATCGGCGTCCGCTGACGCGCTTCGCCCGCTTCTCGAGCCTGGGCTCGATTGTGCTGGCCTCGATCGTCGTTGCCGGCCTGCAGGTCGCCGCGCAGACGTCCCGGATCGCCGGCAACGTCGTCGACCAAGCCGGGCACGTCGTGCAGAACCCCGGCCTGACGCTCACCAACCGCGCAACCGCCGAGCAACTGCGGGTGACCGGCGACGACGCCGGCCGCTTCGAGTTCGCCGAGCTGGAACCGTCGGAGTACAGCCTCGTGGTGAGGACGCCGGGCTTCGAGAGGCTGTTTCGACGGTTCTCGCTCGAAGGGGGCGAGCAGATCGAAGAAGAGCTGGTGCTCCGCCTCGGCTCCGTCGAGGAGACCATCGTGGTGACGGACACGGGTGAGTCGCTGACCGCGGCCAGGACGATCAGCGCCGCCACGCGGGAGCGATACCGGCAGAACCGGACCCGGGGCGGAACCATCGCGCCACCGATCAAGATCCGGGACGTAGCCCCCGTCTACCCCGCATCAGTGCGCGGCAGCGGGTTCGAGGGCAAGATCGTTCTGGAAGCGCTGATCAGGACCGACGGGACCGTCGAGGTGCTGCAGATTCTGGCCCCGGTGGACCCGGAGACGATGACGACGGTGTACCCCGACCTGGCCCGCTCGGCGGTGGAGGCGGTCGGCGGCTGGCGCTACGAGCCGACGCTGCTGCACGAGGTGCCGGTCGACACGCGGATGACCATCAACGTGACCTTTCGCCCGTAGTCCGCGACGCCGGCATGCTCGGTTCGATCCGCCGCCGGCCGGTGACCGTTGAGAGAGAGGGCACCTCGAGGATCCTCGTCGCGCCCGCAGAACTGACCGATGACCACGGACGTCACGACTTCAGGGGATGTCGCCACCGGAATCGCTCAGTCCGAAGGCGGCGTCGGCGTTGGCAGTCGTTTCCAGCCAGTCGCGATAGGCTCGATGATCGCGCGCGTGTCTTCCCGGTGCGCGTAGACGAGCACGTTGACGTCGGGAAGGATCACTCCACGCCGTCCACCACGTCGAGCAGGGATGCCGAGTCATCCAGATCGATTCCCGGACGCAGGCCACCCCGGCCGGTAGTCGTGAGGCGGACGCGCGTGCGCGGTTCGGCGATCGTTCGAGCCAGTCGGGCGCGTAGCGACTCCTTGATGATCGCCGTCAGCGTCATGCCGCACCTGGCCGCCTCCCGCTTTGCTTCCCGCAGGAGACTGTTCGCCAGTCGAATGGTGGTCCGCATGATGCATAAGCATGTCTCATGTGCATCAATATGCCAACGAATGGCTCGAGGCGCGGCCGTTACCCATCGCGCTGTCGCGCCCACCGCAGCGCCGAGCTGGCCGTCACCGCCATGACCGCCGCCAGGAGGTTGAACAGCATGTCGATCGGGTCGAACACGCGGCTGGGCAGCGTCAACTGGATGCACTCATCGATCACCCCGATCAGCGTCGCCGCCAATACTGCCAGCAGCGCCGGCGCGGGGACGCGGCGGCCGTGGCGCGCCCGCTCCGTGAGGGCTTCGTGGATGAACAGGGCGACCACGCCGTACTCGATGAGGTGAGAGCGCTCGGTCGGGATCGACATGCGGACGAAGACCAGGAGGTAGGCGGCCAGGACCCCCAGCGCCACGGCGAGCTCGGCTCCCCCCGGCCGCACCCTGAGCCCCTGCGTCACCGCCGTCGCCACGACCAGGAGGCAGCAGGCCAGGAAGAGGCCGACGCCCAGGTTGAGGTGACCGAGCAGGTCGAACAACGTCCGCGCCAAGCCGAGGGTGGAGTAGATTGCCACCACGACGGCCAGCGTCCAGGCCCAGAGGCGCCGTTCGCGTTCGGATGCGAAGAGCGACAAGGAGAGCCCTTTACAGTCTGGACTGCATTCTCCCTCGCCGGTTCCGCAACCATTCCGCCAAGCGGCGGCCGGCGCAGCAGTCGACCAGGAACCTCACCGCCGCTCCACCGAGACCGCGGCGAGCGTGTCACCCGCGATCACCGCGTGCGCGTAGGCGATGCACGCTCGGATGTCGTCCTGTTCGAGCTTCGGGTAGTCGTCCAGGATTTCCTCCGAGCTCGCTCCCTGCGCCAGCAGGCTCAGAATCGTCTCCACCGACAGGCGCATGTTCCGGACGATGGGCTTTCCGCCGAACACGTCCGGCCGAGCGGAGATCCGCTTCAGTAGTTCCGAGTTGTCCATGCGCTCCGACTCCTTCTTCAGCAATTCGATACTGTACTACCGGGCCCCGCGAGCTCGGACCATGTCACCGGCGTGTGGAACGTGGGCCGGCGGATCCCCTCCCTCTCGACGCACGGGGATCATGGGACGCTCCCCGAATCGCCGAGCCGGGCTCCCGTATCCGCCTGCCGGTAGTCGAAGAACTCCTGCGTGAACGTCGCGGCATACTCGCCGAGTGCGGTCGTGGCCCGCCCCGACAGGGTCATCCGCGCCGGCATCCAGACGCCGCGGACGGGCGCCAGCTCCATCACCGCCTGCAGGCCGTCGGACCGCACGAGCCATCGGAACCGAAGGAAGTCGAGCCCGGCGTTCTCGAAGGCGTACTGCACTATCTGGTGAATCTCGGGATCCACCCACAGCGTTACCATCGACGTCTTGACGATCCCCCGATTGATCCGCTCGCCGGCCTCCTTCCAGAAGGCGCCGGTCGGGTAGAACTCGATGCGCACGACCTCGCGGCCCGCGACGGTCTCGCGGCCGACGAAGTAGTACTCGCCCGGTTCCAGCGTCCACTCCAGGAAGTAGAAGAAGTCGGTGACGAAGCGGGGCTCGGGGTCTCCCTGGTCGACCAGCTCCTGGGTCTCGGTACCACGCGTATCATCACCCGTCAGCAACTCGGTGCGCCGCCGCTCTTCCTCGCGCAGCCAGGACCGTTCGTAGCCGCGCCGCGTCGCGTCGTCGATGCCGAGACCATCTACTCGCACCGGGCTGCGCACGGCCGTTCCTTCGCGGACGTACCACTCGTACTCGCGCACGCGTCGAAAGCTGGAGAGTCGACTGTCCGGCGGAGCGTCGAGCTCGAAAGAGGAGGTCTCTCGCAGGACGAAGTCGCCCAGCCGCCGCCACGGTGCGGCGTCCCGCCGGGCGAGCACGCGCTCCATGAACCGGTCGATGTCCTTGTCGTTGTCGTTCCGGTGGGCGTGCGGTTCCCCAGCGTGCGCGGTCGCCGTGCCGGCCTGCCTGGACGAGACCGTCGCGACCGGCTGCGTGCACGAGACCGCCGCGCCGGACGGTGCGGAAGCGAGCGTCGACGTGGTCGCCGTCGTCATGGCGACGGTGAGTGCCGCCAGCAACACGAGCGGTCCGTGGCGAGACGCCGCGTCGTACTCAGAGCGGCAAGGGACCCGCGTGGCGAGGCGCGACGAGGGATGTTCCGTGTGCATGTCGGTCCTCCGTTCGTGGGGCGGGCGCGCCGCACGGCGCTACGCATTGCACGGCGGATGCCAACGGCTGGTCAATTGCCAACTCATTGAGACAAAGTGGTTTGGTTGGTGTGAAGAAACGTGGAACGCGGCTCGATTCAGGGTGGAGGCTGGACACCACGCGCCAACTGCTGTGCATTCAATGCACCTACACCCCCGGGGAGACGAATGGCATTCCCGAGTCGAACGGGGCGGAAGGGCTCGCGCCACGTCGGCGCTTGACAGGCCGAATCGCGGCTACCGATACTCGAGAAGCGGTTCGCCGGATCTACCGAACGGGGCCGACACCATGAGACCTGCGGCACACCCGGACGAATGGCGGCCTCTCACGCCGGGCGACGGCGAGTCAATCGACCGATCGGCGCGGCGGGAGCCGTGGACCGAGGCGCGGTACCTGCAGTTGACGCAGCGCTCCCGGCGGCTGCTCGAGTTCACGGACGGCCATCTCGATATCCTGCCCATGCCGACGGACCAGCATCAGGTCATCGTGCGGTTTCTGTTGCTGGCTCTGTTTCCGCGTGCACAGGAGCTCGGCGGTACGGTGCTCTTTGCCCCGTTGCGGCTGCGTATTCGCGACGGAAAGTTCCGGGAGCCGGATCTGCTGCTCGTGCTCGACGCGAACGATCCACGCCGAGGCAACGACTTCTGGACGGGCGCCGACCTGGTGATCGAGGTCGTCAGTCCCGACGACCCTGGCCGCGACACGCAGGACAAGCGGCTGGACTACGCGGAAGCGGGGATTCCCGAGTACTGGATCGTCAATCCACTCGACGAGACGGTGACGGTGCTCGTGCTGCGAGGGACCGCCTACGTTGAACATGGCGTGTTCCGGAGGGGACAGCAGACCGATTCCGTCTGCCTGCGCGACTGCCCGCTCGACGTGGCGAGCGTGTTCGACGCGAAGTGACACACTTCGCCGCAGGCTGCTCCTGGTGTCAACCAGACGTCGTGGCGCCGCACAGACGCGCCGATTCCGCAAGCGACCCCAGCGCAAGAAGCGCCGCGCCGCGGTAGTAGCCGGTCTCGGCGTGCTTGTCCACGAGCGCGAGACAGGTGGGAGCCCAGGCAAGCACGTGGTCCCGCAGGAAATCCTTCTGGGTTTCGAAGCATCTCCCAAGTTGAGATGCGTCGCCCGCGGCTGCGGCCTGAGCGGCCAGGTCCGACAGCGTCGCCACGAACGCCAGCTCCAGCCCCAGGTGATCGTCCGGCTCGCGGTGCATCGCCGGCGCCTGCACGCCGAACCGCTTGTAGAGCTCCCGGACCTGCAGGGTCGACTCCTGGAAGGTGAGCTTAGTCTTGCTGCGATAGACCGACTCCCAGGGTGCGGCCAGCATCTCGCCCGGCCCCACGAAGAGCCGGTTGAAATCCCACGTCAGCGCGTCGAGCTGCGCCGGATTCCAGCCGTGGCAGAACTCGGTCAGCAACACGAGCCCCGCGGCGGTTCTGTCGTCGCCGGACGGGAAGGGCCAGGCTTCGAACAGCCGGTCCCCCGCGAAGGCGGCCAGCCACTCGGGGCGCGGCGCCTCGTAGAAGCACCGGCCGAGGAAGTGGTAGGCGAGGGCCTGCTCCTGCTGCCGCCGCCGCCATTCGGCCGGTATCGTCCGCGCTTCGTCCGGCGCGGGGGCGGTCAAATGCCGACCCTCACCTGCATGGCGTAGAAGAGGAAGCGCCCACACACCTCCGACGCCGTGGTGAGGCCGAACGCGCCGCACGTGAGAGCGGAAGCCAGAGGATGGGGCGAGTACCCGGAGGACCCGGAAGATCCCCCGGCTCTGCGAATGCTCGCAAGAACACCACCGAGTGCCGCGGCGGCCGCGCCCAGCAGTCCCAGCCGCAGCAGGAGGATGCCGCCGTAGTCGCCGGTCAATCTCTGCACGCTCGCCGCCGCGGCCGGCAAGGGATTGGCGGCCAGCGAGGAGAGGTGGAGCGGCACGACAACGAACTCCAGCGCCAGCGCCGCGATGCCGGCCAGCGCGAGTCCCCGCAGGGTCGCCGCCGGCGTCCCGCGGCTGGTCACGGGATCTCTTCCCGACAGAGCGTCGCCTGTCAGCGTGAGGCGCTGCGCCGCCAACCCGGCGGCCACGCCGAGGATGCCCAGCCGCAGCGCCGTGCCCCCGAACCCGGCGGGCGTCGCGAAGCTGTTCCAGGCCGGCTGGGCCGGCAGCAGGTAGATGGCGATCTGGCAGCCGAGAAACGCCAGGCCCGCCACGGCGGCGAGTCGGGGCAGCCACGTCGCGAGCGCTGGATTCGCGGGCGTCGGATTCGCCGGCTCCGGACCGGTCTCGCGCCGCCCCCTGGCCGGATTCGCTGATGGCGGACCGGCTGGCGCCGGATTCGCCGCGCGCCGCTCTTGCGCCGAACTCACTGCCCCCGAATAGGCCGCGCGCCACTCCTGCGCCACGACCGCACTCAACAGCGCCGCGAAGAGGCTCCCGAAGACGATCTCGCGGCTCAGCCAGGACGACGAGAAGTTCACGACGGCCCGCGCCGCCTGCAGCGGAGTGGAGAGATGAAAGAGGGCCGCGAACAACCCGGCCGACAGTACCGCGAGAACCGCGAGAAGCGGGGCGCGGTCAGACTCTCGACCGGCATCGGAACCTCCCCGCCGCGCCGACAGGTACTCCAGCACCCGCAGCGTAAGGAATGCGCCCACCGCCGCCTGCGTCAGGACCGTGAAGAACACGAGCGACCAGTCGCGCGTCTCCATGCGGCGCGCGGGTCAGGAGCCGACGAGCTTGAGCGGGATGAAGCGGATCGCCGGCTTGGTGATCTCCGCGTCGGGCAGCGGGCCGAACTCGGCCATGGCGCCCGGCTTGGCGGCCACTTCGTCCAGCGTGCCCCACTGCAGCGCCTTGGTCGGGCACGCCTCGGCGCACGCGGGTCCGCCGGTGCCGGCGTCGATGCGGTGCGAGCAGAAGTTGCACTTCTCCATCTTGCCGGTCTCTTCGCTGAACTGCGGCGCGTCGTAGGGACACGCCCAGGCGCAGAGACGGGCGCCGATGCACTTGCTCTCGTCGACGATGACGATGCCGTCGTCCCGCTTCGTGATGGCGCCGGACGGGCAGGCCTCGGCGCAGACGGGGACCTCGCAGTGATTGCACGACATCGAGACGTGGTACATGTAGGGCCCGCCGTCCTGGTCGCCCTCCACCGTCCGCACCTTGCGCCAGCGCGGACCCAGCTCGACCCCGTTCTCGACCTTGCAGGCGACCTCGCACGTGCGGCAGCCGGTGCAGCGGTTCGCGTCGAAGAAGAACGCCACCTGCTTTTTCGGGCCGCTCATGCCGCGTCCCCCCGGGATGCCCCATCCCCGCCGGCGACCTCGACCATCGACGAGTTCAGCGTGTGTCCCAGCGAGATCGGCTCGTACTTGTCGGGGCTCAGGATGCTGGCCGTCTGCTTCTCGTTCACGCCGCCCCAGCCGGTGGTCACGCTCACCACCCCGCGCAGGATGCCGCGGGTCACGTGCGCCATCGCCTCGATCTCGCCGCGGTCGTTGAAGACGCGGATGCGGGCCCCTTCCTCGATGCCGCGCGGCGTCGCGTCGTCGGGATGGATCTGCAGCACCTGGCTGGCCCAGATCTCGGTCAGGAAGTCGTGGTGGTGGAAGCTGGAGTTGACGTGGTTGTGGTTCTTGCGGTTGATGAGCTGCAGCGGGTATCGCGCGGCCCGCGTTTCATCCACCCACGGCGCCTCCACCGGATGCAGGTACTCGAGCAGCGGGTCGAAGCCCCGCTCCTGCAGATACGTCGAGAAGAACTCGATGCGCCCCGACGGCGTGTCGAACTTCTTGTCGGCGAACGGGACCCACGGGTCCGGCATGGGATTGATCGGGCCCTCCTCGAGCTGCTCGAGGCTCACCCCGGTCGGCTCCAGCACGTGCCGCAGCAGGTCGTCGTCCGGCTTGTCGAAGTCGTCGCCGAAGCCGAGCCGCCTGGCCAGCTCGGTCAGGATCCAGCGGTCCGGGCGCGATTCGAACAGCGGCTCTATCGCCTGCTGCATGAGCTGGATGTAGCGGCTGCGGACGCCGGCCAGCAGATTCCGGGTCTCGAAGAGCGTGGTCACCGGCAGGACGAAGTCGGCGTAGCGCGCCGTGGTGGTCATGAAGATGTCCTGCACGACCATCAGATCGATGTTGTCGAGCCCGGCAATGATCTTCCGCGTGTTGGGGTACTGCGTCAGCACGCCCGTCCCCGCCACGTGGATGGCCCGGATCGGATGCGGCTTGCGCTCGACCAGGTACTCCCCGAGCTTGGTGGCGGGAATGCCGGCGATGGGCTCGTTGCGCTGGACCGGCACCGGATAGTTGATGTTCCCGCCCTGCCGCAGGTAGCCGCCGTTGTCGTTGACGCCGCCGCCCAGCATCCCGATGTTGCCGGTGAGCGAGGCCAGGTAGAGGTGGCCGATGACCGTCAGCGTGCCGTGGTCGGTGCGCTGCGCGCCGGCCATGTTCTGGATGATCGCGGCGGGCCTGACGGCCGCATACTCCCGCGTGACCGGGGCGACCGAATCGGCCGGGGCGCCGGTGATGCGGTGCACCACTTCAGGGGTGTAGCGCGCGGCGATGGCGCGCATCCATTCGAAGACGGGCTGGTAGCGGACGCCGCCGACCGTGTAGTCGCCGCGCAGGGCGGGCCGTATCCCCGGCGTGTCGGGGGCAACCGGCCGGCCGCCGATCTCGTCCCAGACGACGAAGCTACCCGGCCCGCTGCCGCCGTCGGTCAACAGCCGCAGGTCACGCAAATCGACCGGCAGCGTCTCGCCGCCCGCCGGCCAGCCCCGCGACTCGGCCTGCAGGTCGCAGCCGCGCTCGCCGAGGCGGACCAGGAACGGCGCGTTGGTGAACCGCCGGACGTACTCCTCGTCGAAGAGCCCTTCGTCGAGCAGCACCTTGACCATGCCGAGGGCGTAGGCGGCGTCGGTGCCCGGCCGGATCTGTATCCAGCGGTCCGACAGGGCCGCCGTCTCGCTCAGCCGCGGGTCGATGGTAATCAGCCGTGCGCCGTGCTCTTCCCGGGCCTGGAAGAGGTTCTTCATGTAGCCCTGGTTCGAGACCGCCGGGTTGTTGCCCCAGGCCAGGAAGAAGCGGCTGTGGACCCACTCGTCGCGGAACTCCGACCGTCCGCCCCCGAAGATGGCGTTGAACCCCGAACTGACCGAGGCGCAGCAGAGCTGCGAGATGATCGGCGTGTTGCCGCCGAAGCGGTTCCAGAAGGCCGAGTAGAGGCCCCGGACGCCCGTCGACAGCGACGACCAGTTGCCGGTCCCGCCGAAGGCCAGGAACGCCTGGTTGCCGTCCTCCTCGAGGATCCGCTGGTAGCGCTCGGCGATGGTGTCGAGCGCCTCCTCCCAGGTGATCCGTTCCCAGCGGTCCTCGCCCCGCCGGCCCGCCCGGCGCATCGGGTACTTGAGCCGATGGGGGCTGTAGAGCTGGCGGATGCGGGAGATGCCGCGGGCGCAGGCGAGGATGTTGAAGTCCGGATCGCCGGTCACCTTGACCAGACGGCCGTCCTCGACGTGGGCCAGCAGCGCGCAGTGGAGGCACTCCGGGGTGTTCGCGGTGCGGACGATGCGGGTGCCGGCCGCCGCTGCCGCGGCGGCCCCCGCGCCGGAGACGCCGGCGGGCGCCCCGCCGGTCGGATAGCGGGACAGGAGCAGACCGCCGCCGCCGAGGGCCGACGCGCCGCCCACGAGGGCGCTCCACTTCAGGAAGCTCCGCCGCGACTGCATGGAGGCATCTTATAGCGTTTCGTCGAGAACGCAACTCGCCGCCGGGATCCTTCGGAGACTGCGCGTCCGGGGTCGTGTTGCGGTTGCTATAATCGGCGGTGTCGTTCAGCGCCGCCCGACACACGTTTCCCCCCGATCTGCACGCCGCGCTCGCCGAGCTGTTCGAGACCACGCACGAGGGCATCTATCTCGGCACGCTTCCGCTCCGGGGGGAGGGCGTCACTCTCGGCGCCAATCCCCACTTGAAACTGATGTTCGGCTTCCCGCCGGAGGTCGACAAGAACGAGGTCCGCCCCTTCGACGGCGACCGGTTCGTGCATCCCGAGGCTCGGCGGACCTTCGTGCAGCGGCTGACGCGCGACGGCGCCGTGACCGACTACCTGCTCCGGTTGCGGCGGGCCGACGACAAACCGATCTGGGTCGAGGTCAACGCACACCTTGCCGTTCCGGGCGTGCCCGAGCCGGCTCGCGTCGGGGCGCTGCTGCGCGACGTGAGCGAGCGGCGCAAGATGGAGGATCATGGCCGCGGCGTGTACCACGAGCTGCTGCAGTACGAGAAGCTGGCGGCGCTCGGCCAGACCGTATCCGGCGTGGCGCACGAGCTGAACAATCCGCTCGCCACGATTCTGACCTGGTCGGAACGCCTCGCCGGGCGCTCGGTCGACGCGCTGACCCGGCGCGGCATCGCGACCATTCTGAGCGAATCCGAACGCGCCGCGAAAATCGTCCGCAATCTGCTGACGTTCTCGCGCAAGCACCACACGACGCGCGGCATGGTGGACCTGAACCTGGTAGTACGCGAGACGCTGTCACTCCGGACGTACGACCAACGGGTCTCCAACATCACCACGATCGACGCCCTGGCGACGGGCCTCCCGCAGGTGTTCGCCGATGCGCATCAGCTCAAGCAGGTACTTCTGAACCTGGTCATCAACGCCGAGCAGGCCATGCTGTCGGCGAGCGGACGCGGCACCCTCATCGTCCGCACGTGGCACGAGGCCGCCGGCGGGTGCGTGGTCCTGGAGATCAACGACGACGGTCCGGGCATTCCGGACGATGTACGGCCACGCATCTTCGACGCCTTCTTCACGACGAAGTCGGCCGGGACGGGAACGGGGCTCGGCCTGACGGTCGCGAGCCGGATTGTCGAGGATCACGGCGGCAAGCTCGATATGCAGTCGGCCCCGGGGCGCGGCGCCTCGTTCTACGTGCGGCTCCCGACCAGCACCGGGCTGCCGCGGCCCGGGGCGACCTCCCCACCGCGGGAGCAACCGGTTGTCGGACGAGGCTCCGCGGTGCTCCTGGTCGAGCACGAGCCCGCGCTCGCAGAAGCCGTGCGCGATGCCCTGAAGGATGCAGGATTCCTGGTCGACGGCGCCCCGGATGGTCAAAAGGCGCTCGAACAGGCACGGACCCGGACGTACGACCTGGTGATCTGCGACCTGAAGATGCCGCGGCTGGACGGACAGGCATTCTACCGGGCGGTCGCCGGCACGGTGCCGTCGCTCGCGCGACGGATCGTATTCGTGACCGGCGACGTGGTCACGGCCGATGCCGAAGCGTTCCTGGAGGAGAGCGGCTGCCGCTGGCTGCGGAAGCCGTTTCGCCTGGCCGATCTCCTGCAGGTGGCGCGCGAGGTCAGCGCCTGACGGGCGGTCAGGGCGCGGCGGCGGCGGGCCGGACCGCCGGCTGCCGGAGGTCTGCCTTTGCCATCCTCATCTTCGGACGCGCGCGCGGAAGCGTCCGGTTTCCGGCAGCGGCCAGCGTCCCCTTGAACTGCTCCGGGGCCAGGTCGGGCGCGAGCTGCGCACGCAGCTTCCGGATCGCTCGTGCGTGGAGCTGGGAGACGCGCGACTCGTTGACGCCGATCTCGGCGCCAATCTCCTTCATCGTCGCATCGCTGTAGTAGTAGAGACCGATGATCCTGCGTTCACGATCCGGCAGAGCGGCAATCGCCGCGCGCACGCGGTCGTTGACCTCCGTCTCCTCGCAGACCTTGTCGGGGGTCGGCGATTCGGGCGGCGTCAGCACCGGCGGCAGATCCATGCCTTCGATGCTATCGGCGGTCGCCAGCGGCGAGGTCGACTCGATGATGTTGATCCGGTTGATCGTGCGGCCGAGCGCCGCTTCGTCCGTCCCGATGTGATTCGCGAGGTCGGCCAGCGACGGCTCGCCGCCGAGGTCGTTCCGCAGCTTCTCGCGCGCGGCCTCGAGCTCACGCCGCACGCGGCGGATTCCGCGCGGCCAGGCGCCGCGACGCAGGGCGTCGATCATCGCGCCGCGCACGCGCCGCTCGGCGAACGTCTCGAACTTGATGCCCCGTCCCTCGTCGAATCGCTCCACCGCGTCGATCAGGCCGAGCATCCCGTCCTGAACCAGATCGCCGAGATCGATCGAGTGCGGCATCGAGGCGGCCAGGCGCCGAGCCATCGCGCCGACGAACGGCACACCCGCCTCGATGCGCTCCTGCTGTGTCTTGGTGCGCGTGTTGTTCTCCATGCCCGGTTCAATGGCAATGACCGTGCCAACACGAAACCGCATGGACGCGTGCCTTCGTGCGCACCTGTAAACCCAGTCTTGTCAGTGGGTTATGTCCCGACATGACCGCGGGGTGTTTCTTCTGCGGCGTGCGGGCGGCGGCCGGACCGTCATTGGGTTGACGGCTGATCGCGGCCGACCGTCAATGCCTTGACATCGGCTGACCCACGGGTCGGCCGACGACGCAGCAGGCGCGCCGATCGACCAGGAAACAGGCTGTTCTCGAGGGGTCTGCGTCTTGACCACCGCCGCACCGAGCGTCAGAATACCGACACTTCCCCCGGCGAGCTGGACCACCGTGGCAGAACAAGAAAGGCACCTGCTCCTCGTCGAGGACGAGGCGCCCCTGCGCGAGGCGACCGCCGAGCGGCTCGTCGAGCACGGCTATCACGTAACGGAGGCCGAGAGCGGGGAAGCGGCGCGGGACCTGCTGGCCGAGTTCGCCTTCGACATCCTCATCACCGACCTGCGTCTGCCGGGCATCGACGGCGCCGAAGTCGTCGAGCTCGCACTCGAGCGCTACCCGGAGATCGTCGCCGTGATCGTCACCGGCTACGGCACGGTGCAGGACGCGGTATCCGCCATCAAGCGTGGCGCGACCGACTTCGTCATGAAGCCGTTCCCGTTCGACCATCTGCTGCACATCCTCTCGACGGCGCTGGAGCAGCGGCGGCTGAAGTCCGAGAACGAGTACCTCCGCTCACAGCTCCAGGAACGCTACCGGTTCGAGGGCATCGTCGGACGGAGCCGGCCGATGCGGGATCTCTTCCAGCTCCTCGAGACCGTGGCCGCCACGACGAGCACCATTCTGATCACCGGCGAGACCGGCACGGGCAAGGAGCTCGTCGCCCGCGCCATCCACCACAACAGCCCGCGCCGCCATCAGCACTTCGTGGCGATCAACTGCGGCGCCATCCCCGACGCGCTGCTCGAGGCCGAGTTGTTCGGCCACGTGCGGGGCGCGTTCACCGGCGCTTTCACCAGTCGGCCGGGGCGGCTCGAGCAGGCGCATCGCGGGACGCTGTTCCTGGACGAGATCGGCACGATGAGCACGAGCCTGCAGGCCAAGCTGCTGCGCGCCCTGCAGGAGCGCGAGTTCGAGCGCGTCGGCGGCAACGAAACGCGGCGCGTCGACGTTCGGGTGATCGCCGCGACGAACAGCGATCTCGTCCGCCTGGTCGAGGAGGGCCACTTCCGGGAGGACCTGTACTACCGACTGAACGTGATTCCTCTGCATCTGCCGCCGCTGCGGGACCGCCGCGAGGACATTCCGCTGCTCGTGCAGGACTTCGTCGAGCGCATTGGAACGGCGCAGACGCCGCCGCGGCGCGGTGTCGTCGTGTCGCAGAACGCGATGCGGCGCATGATGGCGTTCCAGTGGCCGGGCAACGTGCGGCAGCTCGAGAACGCCGTCGAGCGTGCGCTGGCCCTGAGCCCGGGCCGGTCCCACATCGAGACGACCGACCTGCCGAGCGAGATACAGGCCGCGGTCGAAGGACCGCTGGACGCGGCCATCTCCCTCCCGGAGACGGGGCTGGACCTGCAGGACCACCTGCAGCGGATCGAGCGCGCGTTGATCGGCTCGGCGCTCGAGCGTACAGGGGGCAACAAGCAACGTGCCGCGCAACTCCTCGGCCTGAAGCGCACGACCCTGATCGAGAAGACGAAACGCTGGCCGTGAGCGCTATGCAAAGACCCCGAGCGAGTCGAACGATCCCTTCAGCACGGCCGGGGCATCGTCGAACTTCAACCACTCCTCGATCATCGTCGCGTAGACGCGGCGGAAGTCGGTGGTCTTGATCAGGTTGCCGTCGTCGAGCGCGGTCAGGCTCGGATGCGTGCCGTAGAGCCCGCCCTGCACGTGGTTGCCGACGACGAACATCGGCGTCGCGGTGCCATGATCGGTGCCGAGGCTGCCGTTCTCCTCGACGCGGCGCCCGAACTCGGTGAACATCACGATCGCCACGTCGTCCGCCCGGCCGATCCGCTTCAGGTCCTGCGTGAAGCCGCGCACGGCGTCGGCGGTGTAGGCCAGGAGCCGCGCATGCGGGTCCGCCTGGTGCACGTGCGTGTCGAACGAGTTGCCCTGGTACGCGACGTAGTAGATGCGCGTCGGCATCTCGGCGTGGATCAGCGAGGCCACCTGCCGCAACTGCCCTGACAACCCGCCGATGCCGTAGTCGACCGGCGTCCGGTACGAAGCAGCGGCCTGCCGCACGAACTCGGAACTCTCCGCCGCATTCTGCGCCGTGCCGGCCAGGAACTCCAGGGTCGCGTTGCCCCGCGCGCCGTCGGCGGCCATGCTCGCGAGCGCGTTCTTCTCGCTCTCGGCGCCCTCGCGGCGGAAGGTGCGGGGATCGTTGAACACGAGCGGCGAGTGGTGGCGGCTGCGGACCGCGAGCGACTGTCGGGTCCCGATGTTCACGATGCGGTTGCCCTGCGCGTCGTGGTCGTAGGCGCCGTCGGCCAGCCGCCCGAGCCAGCCCAGCGTCTCGCCGCCGTTGGGCACGCCGGTGTGCCAGCAACCCATCGACGAGAAGTGCGACAGGCTCGGGTTGTCGTAGCCGCAGCCGTGCACGACGGCCATTTCGCCGTCCTTGTACAGGCGCTCGAAACCGACCAGCGACGGGTGGAACCCGTAGCCGTCCTCGATCTCGATCACCTCGGACCGGGGAATGCCGATGGTCGGCCGGGCGCGGTAGTACGCGTCGTCGGCGAAGGGCACCACCGTGTTCAGGCCGTCGTTGCCGCCGGAGAGCTCCACCACCACGAGGATGCGCTCCGGGCTGGTCTCCATGCTCGTGCCCTCTAGCGCCCTGGCCGCCAGCGCGGCCGAGGTCCGGTTGAGCAGCATCGGCAGCGTCGCGCCGACGCCCAGGCCGTACATGCCCTTGACCAGGAATTCACGTCGCGAACATCCACACTTGAATCGAGCCATCGTTGTCCCCCAACTCCCGCGGCTTCGACGGCGAGCCGCCCGCGTGTCGCTTCGGCCCTTCAACTGCTCTCGCAATCAGGCCAGTTGATACTCCGGCGTGCTCAGAATCAGATAGAGCAGTGCGCGCAACGCCGCTTCGGTCTGCGGCGTATCCGACTCGATGCGGTCGCTCCCGAGCTCGTCGCGCAGGAAATCGACGAGCACGGCGCGGTCCGCGCCGCTCAGCTCGACGCGCAGGAAACGGCGAATCAGGTGGTCGACGACCGCCCCGGACTCCGCCACCCCCGCGTCCGACAGAAGCCGAACCATGTCCAGGTCGGCGACCCGCCGCGGGATCGGATGCAGCTTCTCGAACGCCATCAGGTAGCCCATGTACCCGCCGTAGCGCGTGTTGTAGTCCTCGTCGCGATCCACGAGCCGGCTCGACTCGGCATCCCCCTGCTGCGTCGCCGCCGTGATGTTCATGCCGCGGGCGAGGCGCTCCTCCACCTGCCGGTAGATGCCCGGCACGACGCGGTCGGGCGCCCAGAACCCGTCGGTGTCGGGATACAGCACGTCGCGGAAGAGGTTGCCGCGCTGGAGGAGCGTCGCCGGCGTGACCCAGGTCCGGCCGCCGGCCCACCCCGCCACGTTCGGCGGATTGAACAGCGTCTGTCCGAGGCCGGCGACGAGGCGGTTGAAGTCGGGAATCGTCGGCAGCTCCGTCAGCCCCAGCTTGCGGTAGGTGGACACCACGAGGTGCGCCGGGCTCTTGATCTGGGTGGCGTACGACGGCGGGCTGTAGAAGTCCCTGGAGAGGAAGATCTTCGTCAGCAGCGGCTTCAGGCCGTAGTCGGCGTCGCGCAACGTCGCCGCCAGCTCGGTCCGGACCGACTCGGCGAGCTCTTCGCGGACGAAGTACCGGTAGAGCTTGCCGCTCACGAACTCGGCTGCGGCCGGCTGCTCCAGGATGATCCGGATGATGTCGCCGCCGTCGAACGGACCGGTTTGCCCGAGGAACGTCTTCTCCCCGAAGTCGTGCTGCTCGGCGTCGAACTCGAACGCCAGGACGTCGTTGGTCCAGCCGGTGAACGCGCGCGCTCCCTCGCGAATGTCCTGCTCGGTGTAGTTGCCGACGCCGAGGCTGAACAGCTCCAGCAGCTCGCGGCCGAAGTTCTCGTTCGGATGATCCTTGACGTTCTCGCCGTTGTCCAGATACACGAGCATCGCCGGGTCCGTGAGGATGCCCATCAGCAGGTCCTCGAAGCTCCCGTTGGCGTTGGCGCGCAACATCTCGTTCTGCTGCAGCATCATCCGCGTGTCGCGGACCTTCGTGTTGCCGGTCGCGAAGTGCCCGTGCCAGAAGAGCGTCAGCTTCTCCTCGAGCGGGCGCGTCGTGGCCAGCATCCGCTCGCCCCACCAGGTCGCGAGGCGCTGGGTCTCGATGGCGTTGGCGCGCAGCCCGTAGAAGAACTTGTTCACCACCGGTTGCAGGCGGCGCGACTCGCCTTCCGGCAGGACCGCCACGCCCATCGCCTCGCCCTGCTCCCGCCCGATGCGGACCGCCTCGGCCCGGCTCTTCGGGAACGGGTCCATGCCCGGATCCCAGATGGGAGAAGCGTCGAACGACCCGAGCGTGTCGGGCTGCCGCTGGTAGTCGACCAGCCACTCCACCGCGGCGGCCGGCGTCATTCCGGCCAGGTGCTCCACCTCGGCCGGGGTCCCGCCGAAACCTGCGCGCTCCAGCAGGTGGGCCGCCTTCTGGCGGTCCCATTCTCCGGCGGCGATCGGCGCGAGGTCGTTCTGCCACGAGGCTGGCCCGGCGCCCTCGCCGGCGGCCCCGCCGGGAGCCGCGCCGACCGTCAGCAGGAGTGCCGCCAAGAGTATCTGTCGTGCCACGGTGTTCCTCCGGTCTTGCCGAGCCCGGCCGCAACCAGGCCTCCGGGCGCAGAGACTCGCATGATACGTCACCGTGTACGCTTCGCCAACTGTCGGGCCGGGAGTGTGCCCCGCAGCACGCAACGAAGCGAAGTGCCGTGGCGAAGACGCCTGGGGCGGTGGGAGTTGGGGCCGAACACGGCGCATCGCGACGGGCTGGGCGCCGCTACGGCAGCACGTCCAGCGTGTAATCGAGCATGCGGTCGCCGTCGAAGACCCAGCGCCCGGCGAACCGCCGGCCGTCGATGACGAGCGGCAGCCAAAGGCGATCGTCCTCCCACATTTCGTCGAACGGAATGGCGTCGACGTCGAACCAGAACGGCTCGGCCTCGTCCGTCTCGATGGGCGTGCCGGCCAGATCCGCCGCGCGGAAGACGTGCACGAACGTCGAGTAGCCGTCCACGAACTGGAAGCTGTGCTGCCCCCGCTTCTCCAGATGGAGCGGCGTGACGCCCAGCTCCTCGCGCACCTCGCGGACCGCGCATGCGTCGAACGATTCGCCTGCCTCCAGTCGTCCGCCCGGCCCGTTGATCTTGCCGGCCCCGAGCCCCCGCTTCTTGCGGATCAGCAGGATGCGCCGGTCCTTGACCACGAAGACGAGCGTCGCCGGATCGACCGCGCGCCAGCACGTCCAGTCGATTTCGCGTACGCGACGGACCGGCGTGCCTCGTTCAGGCGACGGCATCGCCAGCCGGCTCCAGGAAGTGCATCGCGATGATGCTCTGCAGAGCCTGGACGGACTCCGCCTGATTGATGGCCGTCCGCAACTGCGAGCCGCCGTACAGCCCCTTCGTGTACCAGGAGCCGAGCGCCCGCAGCTTGTTGACGACCCACCGTTCGCGGCTGCGCGGGGGCCGCGCGCGGCGCGCCCGGGGCGGGGCCGTCCCGGGCGCCTGATGACGGAATCCGCGCGACTCGTCGACGCCCTCGCGCATCAGCAGATCGATGTAGTCGAGGAGGAAGCGCCCGCGCTCCTCGAGCGACACCTCGGGCACGGATCCATCCGCGGCCAGCACGGCGGCCTGCTGGAAAATCCAGGGATTGCGCAGCGCGCCGCGCCCGACCAGAACGCCGGCCACACCGGCGCGGGCGCGGTCGACCATCTGCTCGGGGGTCACGCAATCGCCGCTGCCCAGCACGGGGACCGCCACCTGCTCGGCGACCGTCCGAATCAATTCCCAGTCGGATTCCCCGCTGTAGGACTGCCTGGCGGTGCGCCCGTGTACCGCCACGGCCGCGGCCCCCGCGTCCTCCATCCTGCGCGCCATCGACGGCGCGTTGATGCTGCCGTCGTCCCAACCGGCCCGCATCTTGACCGTTACCGGGATGTCCACCGCGTCGGTCATCGCCCGCACGATGCGTGCGGCGTGCGCAGGCTCGCGCATCAGGCTGCACCCGGCGTTGTGCTTCGCGATCTTCGGAACCGGGCAGCCCATGTTGACGTCGACGATGTCCGCCTGCATCGCCTCGACGATCTGGGCGGCCGCAGCCATCTTGCCGGGATCGCCGCCGAAGATCTGGATCGACACGGGTCGCTCCGCTTCGGTGTACTCGGCGTACTCGAGCGTGCGGTCGATACCGCGCACGAGCCCCTCGGAGCTGACCATCTCGGTGACCACGAGCCCGCACCCGCCGCGCGCCTTCACGAGGCGGCGAAAGGCGGTGTCGGTCATGCCCGCCATGGGGGCCAGAGCGTAGCGATGATCGAGCGAAACGGATCCGATTCTCATGAGCGCTGGATCCATTCTAGGACGTTGCGCCGCAGAACGCAGCGAAGCGGAGCTCTGGGGCGCAAGGTCATGGAGCGGGGGGGATGGGCCGAGACGCCGAGCCTGCGAGGCGTTTCGGGGCGCTAGGACCTTGCGCCGCAGAAAGCAGCGCAGCGGCGCCGACGTGCCAAGAGGTCGCAGGGGGGCAGGAAGGAGAAGCGGGGCCCGCGGCAGCCGCTGCCGGGACCCCGCTTCCGAGCGCCGAATGCCGGGAACGACGACCGGCTGCCAAGGAACAGCCGGCCCCGGCGCCGAGCTACTGTGCGGCCGAATCCAACGTCGCCGAGGCGGCGTACGCGGTGACGGCCATCACCGCCGGCGCCGCGTCGGCCGGGTGGTGCGGAGACGTGACGCTTGTCCAGGCGCCCTGCGCCAGCGCGCGGACCGCCTCCAGGCTCGCCTCGGGTACCGCGACCTCGAAGGTCAGGTACCGCCCCGCTTCGTCGGCCTCCACGAAAGTCGCCCGCAACAGGAAGCGGTTGCTGCCCCACAGACCCGAGCCGTCGTCCGGCATCGCGGTCCGGATCCCGTTGGCCTGGCTGTCGTATCCGGACCACGTGATGACGATGGGCGCGCCGGCCCGCGCATCCGTGACCGCCGCGAGACCCGCTGGCGACGCTACGCGCGACCGGACCCGCAGCGTGCCGCTGGCCTCATCGAGGGAAACGAGCTCGCCGTCCCAGCGATAGGTCGCGCCCGGGGACGGCGCCGGCCGGCGCTCCGGCGACGGCACGTACGCGTTGACGGCCATCACCGATCGGGTTTCGCCCGCCGGATGATGCGGCGACGTCACCCTCGCCCAGGAGCCGCGCGTCAGCGACCGCACCGTCGCCAGGCTCCCCGCCGGCACCTTCGTCTTGAAGGTCAGGTAGCGCCCGGCGTCGTCGGCTTTCACGAGAGTCGCCCGCAACAGGAAGCGGTTGCTGCCCCACAGACCCGAGCCGTCGTCCGGCATCGCGGACCGGATCCCGCTCGCCCGGCTCTCGTAGCCGGACCAGGTGATGACGATCGGCGCCCCGGACTCCGCGCCGGCCACCGCCGCCAGACCCGCAGGCGAGGCCACGCGCGACTTCACCGTCACCGTGCCGGTCGATTCGTCGAGCGAAACCAGCTCGCCGTCCCAGCGATAGGTCGCGCCCGGCAGCGGTGCCGGCCGGCGGTCCCGAAGCGGCACGTAGGAATCGACCGCCAGCACGGCGGCCGACTCGTCCGACGGGTGGTGCGGCGACCGCACGCTCGCCCAGGAGCCGCGGGTCAGCGACCGCAGCGTCGCCAGGCTCTCCGCGGGCACCCTGGTCTTGAAGGTCAGGTAGCGTCCGGTTTCGTCGGTCTCCACGAACGCCGCTCGCAGCAGAAAGCGGTTGCTGCCCCACAGACCCGAATCGTCGTCCGGCATCGCAGCGCGGATCCCGCTCGCCCGGCTCCCGTAGCCGGACCAGGTGATGACGATCGGCGCCCCCGACTTCGCACCGGCCACCGCCGCCAGACCCGCAGGCGAGGCCACGCGCGACTTCACCGTCACCGTGCCGGTCGACTCGTCGAGGGCCAGCAACTCCGCGTCCCAGCGGTAGCTCGCGCCCGGCAGCGGCGCCGGACGGCGCTCCCGCGACGCCACGTACGCGTCCACTGACAGCACGGCGGGCGACCCGTCCGACGGGTGGTGCGGCGACGTCACGCTCGCCCAGGCGCCGCGCGTCAGCGACCGCACCGTCGCCCGGCTCTGTGTGGGCACCGCGGTCTCGAAGGTCAGGTAGCGGCCCGTATCGTCGGCCTCCACGAACGTGGCCCGCAGCAGGAAGCGGTTGCTGCCCCACAGGCCCGAACCGTCATCCGGCATCGCGCTGCGGATCCCGCTCGCCCGGCTCTCGAAGCCCGACCAGTTGATGACGATGGGCTCGCCCGACTTCGCGCCGGCCACCGCGGCCAGACCGGTCTGCGACGCCACGCGGGCCTTCACCGTCAGGGTCCCCGTCGCCTCGTCGAGTGAGACCAGCTCGCCCTGCCACCGGTAGGTCGCCCCTCGCTGCGGCGACGGACGCCACTCGGGAGACGGGTTGTAGGCCGCGATCGACAGCAACCTCGCGTCCGCCTCCGCCCCGCCGCTGGTCGTCGTGGCCGTGATCCGTGCGCCGCGGGTCAGCGACCGCACCTTCCCGAGGCTCCCCGCAGGCAGCGGCGCCTCGAAGGTGAGATGCGCGTCGCCGGCATCGACTGCCACGAACTTCGCCGACAGGAAGCGCGCGGACTCCTCCGCGGCCGCAGCGTCGCCGTCGGCCTCGACGGCCTCCTGCACTGCCACCGGCGCGGGATCCGCACCGGCGTAGGGCACCGCCATGCGAATTGCGCCCGCCCGGTTCTCGGCGCCCGACCAGGTAATCAGGATGCGGTCGCCGGCGCGCGCCTCTTCGAGCGACGCCAGCCCGTCCGGATCGGCCGCCGGCGACTTCACGGTCACCGTTCCGGCGGCTTCGTCGAGCGCCACGAGCTCGCCGTGCCAACGGTAGGTCGCCTCCGGGTTCGCCGCCGCCGCGGTCGCCGCCGCGCCGACCACGCACGTCAGAAGGGCGGCCCACCACCTGATCGCGCAGGTCGGGCCGGGCCTCCCTCGTCGAGCTCCTGTCTGGTTCTGCATCACACTACTCCTTGAATCGCCACCGCAGATCCGAGTTGCTGCCGCGTAGCGCGTGGCACAAGCCATCCGGTATTCGTCCGCCGACGTCCCGCACCGGGACGACGCCGGGCGATTTCCGGGGCAGGTCCGTCAACGGACCCGCGCTCCATCAACGCGCCGCTCCCAACATGGTTGGGCGACGCACGCCGAATGAAGACTGGCTTGGGAGTAGCCGTCTACATGGATGGACGGGCACTGACCGGTTGCCCGCTATGAGCATTATGGGTACGCCCGTTGCCGGGGTCAAGCCCAAATCGTGGCCGGTCGAGGAATCTCTTCAGGGGCGGCTGGACAGGCCGGCGACCAGCGGCGGGCATCTCGGACCACGCCGACAGCCGATCGAGGCCGGCGACCGGCCTTGACAAGCGTCGCAACCACCTCCTGTTCCTTGACAACATCGCAACCACCTCTATAATGGAAGCACTGCCAGATTGTTCGTAGCCTGCCTTCCCGAAAACGGCAACTCCCAGGCCGTTAGGGGTGCTCCGGTTTGAAGCGTGTAGCGATTGTTGGCGCCCGAGCGCCCCCCGACTGCCAATGCGTCGGGGATCCAGGGAGGCATCGTACCAGCCATCCTTCGGGCGCCGTCGTCCAAACCCGTCAGGAGGGCAACGATGTCGACCAAACCGCCAGCGGATCCGCCAATGGATCGGGGAGTCAACCCGGTCCGTCCCGCAACCGCGCCCACCCCCCGCAAGCCCGCCGCTCCGCCTCCGAAGTCGTCGGGGTTCCAGCGGTTCCTGCTTCAGTTTCTGTTGCTGGTGATCGCCCTCGGCGGCGCATTCGGCACCGGCTATCTGCTCAACGCCAACAAGATGCAGCTCGATCAGAGCAACCTTCTGCAGCAGCAGTTGGACGCGCAGGAGCGCATTCTCGCGCTCGAGCAGCAGATCGCCGAGCTTCGGGAGGTCCGGGAGAGCGGCAACCGCGTCGAGCTGGATCTGACCGAGGTGTTCGAACCGATTCGCGAGGCGGTCGGACAAATCGCGCTGGTGCGGATGGGCGAGATTTCGCGTGAGATCACGACGGAGCTCACGAGGCTGGTGGAAGCCGACCTCCCGGCGCTCGACGATTCCGCGAACGCCACCGGCGCCACGGCGCCGGGCGCCATGCGGGGCGGGATCGACAACGGCGGCGCCGCGGGTCCGGCGTCGGAGCCGGAGGCTGCGTCCGCGGCCGGCGAGCCTGTCATCCCGCAGAGCGGCGGCAGTCCCGATTCGCTGCAGCCGAACAGCGCCGCTTCCGGTCCGGCCGAGGCTCCGGGGCCGGCTGTGGAGCTCGCCGGCAGCGAGTCGGAGAATATTGCGCCGCCCCCGGTGACGGGAGTACCGGCGGCTTCGCTCTCGTCACCTGTGAACGAGTCACCGGCGGACGCTCTCGGACGGCCGGCGGCTGCGGAGGAGCCGGCCGCCGGAGAAGCCTCGCGTTCGGAGGCCCCGGGACCGCTGGCAGACGGGTCGGGGATCGAACCGGAGAACCGCTCCACGCAGCCGCAGCCGACCGACGTCGCCGAGCTGGTGGAGACGGCTCGACCGCCGGGGCTGCCAGGCGCCGTTCCGACCAACGAACCGTGAAGGTTCCCGCTCGCAGGACCGGCAGGCCGCGACTTACGGCAGCGACCGTGAGCGCGGCCTGCCGGCCGCTCGCCGCCCGCCCGTCTGCCGTCCGACTGTTCCCTTCCTCGCGTTGATTCGATTCACTCGCCGCCGTCCGCGAGCCTCGCCGCCCGGACCACCTGGTAGTCGTCGAACGCCTGCCTGACCTGGTCGTCCTTCCATTCGAAGTCGGCCTCGGCACGCAGGTTATCCAGGTACCTTGCGTATTCCGCCAGGCGGCGGTCGTTGAACACGTTCTCCGAGATCCTGTCCCGCACTTCCTCGAAGGGTGTCGGTTCGGGCTGCGTCCAGGCCTCGAGCCTCAACACCTGGTAGCCGAGCGACGTGCGGATGGGCTCGGTGACGTCGCCGACGTCGATCTCGGCAAGCGCGTCCAGCAGCGTGCCGCTGAGCAGCGACACGTCGATGGGACCAATCAAGCCGCCGTTCGCCTTCGACGCGGCGTCGGACACGGCAATCGCGATCAGCTCGAATTCCTCTCCGTCGATCACCCGCTGCCGGGCCTCTTCCGCATCCCGCCGGGCCTGATCGCCGGCGGCGACGCCCGCACCGCCGAGGCCCTCCGGCACGCGAATCAGAATCTCGCGCATGGTCACCGTGGCGGGCGCCGTGTATTCGGCGATGTTGGCCTCGTAGTGCTCGCGCGCCTCCACCTCGGTGAGCGTGACCGTTCCCAGCACCTCGATCTGCTGGACCTGATTGATCAGGATCTGGCGTTCCATGACACGCCGCAGGTCATCGAGGGTCATTCCCTCCGACTGGTTCAAGGCGTCCTGGAACTGCTCCTCGGTCTCGAATCCGTTCTCCGCCATGAGATCGCCGAGTATCTCGTCGAACTGCTCGTCGGTGAACTGGTAGCCGAGCTCCCGCGCCCGCTGGATCAGCAGCAGCTCGTCGACTGCGCCGGAGATCACCTCGGGCGTCAGCTCCCGCAACGCCTGGACGAGCTCCGCATCGCTGCGCGGCTGCAGACCGCGTTGGCGTATCAGGCCGACCTGCCGCTCTTCCAGCTCGGTCTGCGTGATGATGTCACCGTTGACCTTCACGAGAATGCGTTCCAGGACGATGCCCGTCGCCGTGTCCGGAGACGTCCCGCCCAGCGTCTGCGCCGCCGCCGGGGCGGCGAGCGCCGCGCCCGCGGCGCCGAGCGCGAACCACCATCCACACCGTGTCGACTTCTGCACCATGGTTCCTCTCCCCGGCACCGGGCCGTTGCTGCAAGTGTAACCGTCACCCGGCATCGCCGAGATCGTCGAGCCACGCGTTGACCCGCGCCAGCAGGTCGAGGTCCCCGCCCACGGCCGGCGAATCGCGGGCGCCGGGCCGGTTCCCCACAGCCTGCGGGGCGCCGGACCGGCCGGCGGCATCGAGATCGAGCCGCAGGACGCCGGCCGGCGTCAGGGCGAGACCCGGACGCGAGCGCACGAGATCGACCAGGCGCCCCGGATCGATCCGGGCATCGCCCCCGAACCTTATGACGAGCCGCGACGCTTCCCGGTCGATCGCCTCCACGCCGAGCTGGCTCGCTCGCACCCGGGCGCGGCCGTACTCCGCGAGGCGGACCAGGGACGGGTGCAAGGGTCCGTAGCGGTCGCTCACTTCTTCGAGGGCCGCCGCCAGCGCCGGCTCGTCGGCCGCGGTGGCGACCTTGCGGTACACGGCGAGCCGCTGATCGGTTTCCGTGACGTAGCCCTCGTCGATCCGCAGGTCGATGCCGAGACTGATGCGCGCCCGGCGTTCGTCGCGCACCTCTTCCCCCTGCAGCTCGCGGACGGTCTGCTCGAGCAGCTTGACGTACATGTCGAAACCGATCGCTTCGATGTGTCCGCTCTGCTGTGCGCCCAGGAGGTTGCCGGCCCCGCGAATCTCCAGGTCGAGGGCGGCGACGCGGAAGCCGCTGCCGAGCTCGCTGAACTCGCGGATGGCCGAGAGGCGCTGCCGCGCCACCGGGGACAGCGTGTTGTCGGCCGGGACGACCAGGTAGGCGTAGGCGCGGCGGTCGGAACGACCGACCCGTCCCCGCAACTGGTAGAGCTGGGCCAGGCCGTAGCGCTCCGCATGGTTGACGACGATGGTGTTGACGTTCGGGATGTCGAGACCGTTCTCGATGATCGTGGTCGCGACGAGGATGTCGTACTCGTGCGCCACGAAGGCCACCATCGTCTTCTCCAGCGCCATCTCGCTGGTCTGGCCGTGAGCGACGGCGAGCCGCGCCTCCGGCACCAGTCGCCCGATCAGCCCGGCGATCGAGTCGATCGACTCCACGCGGTTGTGCACCACGTAGACCTGTCCGCCACGGTCGAGCTCGGTGCGGATGGCCCGCGCGATCACCTGCGGATCGAACCGCACCACGCTGGTCTGGATCGCCATGCGGTCCTTCGGCGGCGTCTCGATGACCGACATGTCCCGGATTCCGGCAAGCGACATGTTGAGGGTGCGCGGAATCGGCGTCGCCGTCAGCGTCAGCACGTCGACATGGCGTCGCATCTGCTTGATGCGCTCCTTGTGGGCCACCCCGAAGCGCTGCTCCTCGTCGACTATCAGCAGTCCGAAGTCGCGAAACTTCACGTCCTTGGACAGCAGGCGATGGGTCCCGACGATCAGGTCCACCTTGCCCGACTGAAGGTCGGCCAGCGCCGCCTTCTGCTCGGCGCGGCTCAGAAAGCGGCTGAGCACGGCGACGCGGACCGGAAACGACGCAAAGCGCTCGCGGATGGTCTCCCCGTGCTGGAAGGCGAGGACCGTCGTCGGGGTCAGCACCGCCACCTGCTTGCCGTCCATCAGGGCCTTGAACGCCGCCCGCAGCGCGACCTCGGTCTTGCCGTAGCCGACGTCGCCGCACAGGAGCCGGTCCATCGTCGACGGCTGCTCCATGTCCCGCTTGATGTCCGCCAGCGCGGTCCGCTGATCGGGAGTCAGCTCGTACTCGAACGCCGCTTCGAACTCCTCTTGCCAGTGCGTGTCGGCGCCGAACGCGTGACCGGGCAGCGCCTGCCTGGCCGCGTACAGCTTGAGAAGCTCGTCCGTCATGTCGCGCATCGACTTCCGGACGCGCGTCTTCGCCTTCTCCCAGGTCGTTCCGCCCAACCGATCCAGCGTCGGGTGGGCGGAACCCGTGTACTTCTGCAGCAGATCGAGCTGCTCGACCGGCACGAACAGCTTGTCGCCGCGGGCATAGCGAAGCTCCACGAACTCGTGCCGGCCGCGCGTCTCGGGAACGGTGAGTTGCCGCAGACCGACGAACTCGCCCACCCCGTGGTCGACGTGCACGACGTGATCGCCGACCTTCAGATCGCGGAAGTCCGAGAGGAACGACCTCGCGACCGAGCGTCGCTGATGGCGCACGACGTGCTCGGCCTCGAAGAGATCGGTCTCGGCGTAGATTTGCAGCCGGGCCGCGGGCAACCGGAATCCGCGGGAGAGCACGCCGGTGGTGACCAGTACCGTCGCGGATGTCGTCTCCTCCGCGCCCTCGATCGGAACGCCGACCAGTCCGTGCTCGCCCAACAGCTCCACGATGCGCTCGGCGCGGCCGGCGGTCTCGGCGACGAATACCTGCACGTCCTGCCGGTCGCGCGCGCGCTCGACGTCGGCCACCCAATCGCGAAGCCGCCCGCGGAACTCCACCGCCGGCTGGCAGGCCACGTGCCGGTGGCCGGCGGGCGCCGCGCCGTCCGGCAACGGCTCGCCGATCTCGAGCGCGTCCAGCGTCGTGGCGCCGGCGAGCCAGGCGGCCGCCTCCCCGTCGTCCACCTGCAGCGTCGCGGGCGGCGGGGCCGGATCGTCGCGCGCGGCGGCGTCCGCGTAGCTCGCCCGAATCTGCTCTGCCGCCTGTCGCAGGCGATCCGCGACCTCCGACGGTTCGGTGACCACGAAACGGGCCGACGCGCGACGGACGTAGTCGTCGAAAGTCCCGCTGCGATCCGTCGGGGACTCGTCCTGCTCCAGACCGCCGCCTCCTGCCACGCGCTCGAGCTGTTCGGTGAGGGGCCGGACGGCCACGTGGTCCAGGGAGGCCACCGAGCGCTGCGTCGCCGGATCGAAGCGGCGGAGCGACTCGATGTTGTCCCCGACGAATTCGGCCCGGATCGGGAAAGTCTCCCCCGCCGGGAACATGTCGACCACACCGCCGCGTCCGCAAAACTCCCCGTGGGCCTCGACCGGGTCGCGGCGCGTGAACCCGGCGTCGACGAGCCGATCGGCCAGGTCCACAGGGGAGTACGAGCCGCCGAGCCGGAGATCCACGGCTGCGAGCAGGAGCCGGTCCGGCGGGCTGATGCGCGGCAGAAGCGACACCGCCGAGGCGACGACGATCCGCGCCTGGCCCAGGGCCATCCCCGCCAGGGCCCGCGCGCGGGAGGAGGCGACGTCCAGGTGCGGCGTCATGCCGCGGTACGGGTCCACCTCCGGCGACGAAAACGGAAGCACACCCCGCTCGACATCGCCGCGCGCGAGCCCCTCGAGCCCAGCCAGGAAGAACCGGGCATCGGTCACCATCCCGTCGACGGCCGCATCTCCCGGAACCACGACCACCACCGGCCCGCCGCCGGCGAGCACGGCGGCAGCCAGCGCCTGCGCCGGCGGCGTCAGACCGCTGATCGACCCGCCGGACGACGAGCTGCCCCCCAGACCGGCGCGGGCGGCCGAGTCGTGCAGCAGGGCGCGAAGCGTCAGCGACGCGGTGGTCGGCGGCAAGGTGGTGATATGGCGGCGCGGAATCGACGCCGAACCCTTGATTCTACCTACTCATGGGATGCGGCGCGAGGCGGACACCCGAGCTGAACGACCACCGATGACGGGGACGGTAGATCCCGGCGTCCTTCGTATGGGACTTCACGCGGAACGTGTGGAGCAGCCGATGGTAGTCGTACTGCAGTCCGTTGCGCGTGTGGGCCGCCACGTCGAGCTTGTAGGTGCCTTCGACGAGATCGAGGCTGTCGATGTCGAAGATCACCTCGCCGGCGCCCGACAGCTCGACCGGCTCGAACTCGTCGATGTCCGTGTTCGTGCCGTAGCAGCACACCCCCTCGGCATTGAAGATGCTGATCCCGAAAACGAAGTCGCGCACCGGCTCGGACGTGCTCACCCCGAGCCGGATTGCGAGCCGGTCGCCGCTCTGGAAGACATGCGCTTCGGCTCCGTCGCGTTCGAGGGCGACGCGGTCGATGCGCACCGGGCCCGCGCCCCAGCGCCCCTGCGCGGCCTGGAACATGTCGGCGGGCGGCTCCTCCGTGTCCAGCGGCGGGACCGCAGAGTCGTCCGGCGTGTCGTCCGCGTCGTCGCCGGACGCCTCGGTGGCCGCCAGCGCCTTCCGGTCCGCCGAGGCGATCGCATGCTCCTCGTTCCTGGCGACGTCGGTCGTGTAGGTGTGCACGACGCGGCGCGGGTCGCCCTGGCCGCGGATGCGTCCGGCATCCACCCAGACCGCCTCGTCACAGTAGCGTTGAACCAGGCCCAGTCCGTGCGTCACCAGCAGAATCGTCTTGCCGCGGCGCTTGAACTCGGCGAACTTGTCGAGGCACTTCAGGCTGAAACCCTCGTCGCCGACCGCGAGCACCTCGTCGATGAGCAACACGTCCGGGTCGACGTGGACCGCCACCGCGAAGCCGAGCCGCATGTACATGCCGGAGGAATAGGTCTTTACCGGCGAATCGATGAAGTCCTCGACCTCGGCGAACTCCACGATCTCGTCGAAACGCCTGGCGATCTCGCGTTTGGTCAGTCCCAGCATCACCCCGTTGATGAAGATGTTCTCGCGGCCCGAAATCTCCGGGTGAAACCCGGCGCCGAGCTCGATCAGAGCCGAGATCCGCCCCCGCACGTCCACCGTCCCGGTGGTCGGCTTGGTGATGCCGGCCACCAGCTTGAGCAACGTGCTCTTGCCCGAGCCGTTGCGTCCGATCAGGCCGACGGTAGTGCCCGGGGACACGTCCAGCGACACGCCGTCGACGGCGCGCAGCACCTCGCTCGGCTCGAGCTCGCTGGCCAGGCTTCCCTTGAGCAGGGCGCTCTTGAGCGTGGAGAACTGGCGCCGGTAGGCGTACCGGCGGTACAGCTTCGTCACGTCGCGCAACGCGATCGCGGGGCCGGTCACACTTCCTCCGCGAAAGAGTCCCGCAACCGATCGAAGAGCGCGTAGCCGGCCAGGAACAACGCGACACCGCCCAGGGCCAGCGCGAGCAGCCACTTCCAGTGCCCGAACGGTCCGTCGAAGAACAGGATCTCCTGGTACGAGATGGCGATATGGGCGAAGGGGTTGATGTCCATGAGCACCTTGCCCGCGGGCGGCAGGCCGCCGATGGAGGGCCCGCGCGACGTGACCACGGTCCACGGGTAGAGAATCGGCGTCGCGAAGAACCAGAGGGTCAGGAGATTCCCCAGCAGGTCCTTGATGTCCCGGAAGTGCACCGTGAGCGCGGCCAGCATCAGGCCGAATCCGAGCGTGAGGATGAGCTGCACGGCGATCACGGCCGGAAACCACAGCAGCTCCGTCAAACCGGGCGGCGTATTCGAGAACAGCGCGAGGGCGATGAACAGTATCGGCAGCGCCAGAAAGAAATGCACCATGTTGGCCAGCACGGCCACCACCGGCAGCACCTCGGCCGGAAAGAGCACTTTCTTGATCAGGTTCCCGTTGGCGAGCAGCGCGTTGGACGACTCCGTGAGCGCGGAGGTGAACCACGTCCACGGCAGCAGGCCGCAGAAGAGAAACAGCGCGTAGTTGTCCTCGACGCCGTCGAAGCGGGACGGGAGCAGGACGGAGAAGACGAAGGTGTACACGAGCAGCAGCAGCAGCGGGTTGGCGAACGACCAGAAGAAGCCCAGCACCGAGCCCCGGTAGCGCGCCTTGAGCTCGCGCACGACCAGCGTCTGGATCAGGACGCGGTACCCGAACAGCCGCCACAGATTATTCAGCATGGGCCTCGATTAGTACGACCGTCACGTTGTCCGGCCCGCCCGCGGTGTTGGCTCGTCGCACCAGCTCGTCGCAGGCCTCGTGCGACGGTCGATCCATTCCGAGCGCCTCGGCGATTCCCCCGTCCGCTACGACCGTCGACAACCCGTCCGAGCAGAGCAGGATCCTGTCACCGGGTTCGAGCGCGAGGGCGGAAACCTCGACTTCGAGTTCGGTACCGCCGGAAACGGCGCGCGTCACGACGTGCCTCCAGGGATGTCGCCGCGCCGCCTCCTCCGTCAACCGCCCGGCCCGCACCTGTTCCTCGACCCAGGAATGGTCCCTGGTGAGCTGTGTCAGATGTCCTCCGCGCCAGAGGTACGCGCGGCTGTCGCCGACGTGCGCGAGGGCGATGTCCCCGGCCTCGGAGAGCAGCGCCACGGCGGTCGTGGCCATGCCATCGAGGGCGGCATCCTCGGCGATCCGGGTGGCCAGTAACCGATTCGCCTCGACCAGGGCGGCCCCCAGGCGGTCGCCGGCGCTACTCGTGCCGCCTGGGGCCGGCGCATGCGCCGTGGCGGCGGAAGGGGTTGCCGCCACGAATCGTTCGACCTCCTGGACCACGAGACGGGAAGCGATCTCGCCCGCGACGTGGCCGCCCATCCCGTCGGCCACGATGAAGAGACCGAGGTCCTCCCGGGTGCAGAAGCTGTCCTCGTTGTTCTCGCGCCGGCGGCCTGGATCGGTACGGGCGGCGCAGGTCAGTCGCATCTGAAACCAGAACACCCACACCGGATGCCGGCCACGCACCTGGCGGCGCGCCCAGCGGCCGGCGTCAGCCGCCGCGAATCATCGCCTCCCCGCGGCTCGCATGCCGATGCGGCGGGCCACCTGCAGGCGGGACAGCGACTTCAGCAGCGCTATCCGCGCCCGCTCGAAGTCCACGTCGCCGGTCGTCGTCGCGAGTCGCTCCCGGGCGCGGCTCGCGGCCGCCTCGGCACGCTCGAGGTCGATCTCGTCGGCGCGCTCCGCCGTCCGCGCGAGAATCCGGATCCGGTCGGGCAGAATCTCCGCGAAGCCGAACGCGGCGTGCAGCCAGGTCTTCTCGGACCCCCGCCGGAACCAGATCTCACCGACCTGGAGCGTCACGAGCAGCGGCGTATGTCCCGGGAGCACGCCCAGGTAGCCCTCGGCTCCCGGAAGGCGGACTTCATCGACCGTCTCGTGGACGATCGCGCGATCCGGGGTCACGATCTCGATGGTCAGGTGCGGCGGCAGCGGCATCGGTTCCGGGCTCCGGCTACGCGGCCGTGGACTGCGCTTCGGCGGCGGCGATGGCTTCCTCGATCGTGCCGACCATGTAGAACGCCTGCTCCGGCAGGCTGTCGTGTTTGCCTTCGACGATCTCCTTGAACCCGCGGACCGTATCGGCGATCGGCACGTACTTGCCTTCCTTGCCGGTGAACTGCTGCGCGACGAAGAACGGCTGCGACAGGAACTTCTCGATCTTCCGAGCGCGCGAGACGGCGAGCTTGTCGTCCTCCGACAGCTCGTCGATCCCGAGAATCGCGATGATGTCCTGGAGATCCTTGTAGCGCTGCAACACCTGCTTCACGGAGCGCGCGACGCTGTAGTGCTCCTCGCCGATGACGCGCGGATCGAGGATGCGCGATGTCGACGCCAGCGGATCGACCGCCGGGTAGATGCCGAGCTCGACGATGCGGCGCGACAGGTTCGTGGTCGCGTCGAGGTGAGCGAACGTCGTGGCCGGCGCCGGGTCGGTGTAGTCGTCCGCGGGCACGTAGATGGCCTGCACCGACGTGATCGAACCCTTGCGCGTCGAGGTGATGCGCTCCTGCAGCGCGCCCATTTCCGTCAGCAGCGTCGGCTGGTAGCCCACCGCGGACGGCATCCGGCCGAGCAGCGCGGAGACCTCCGAGCCCGCCTGCGTGAAGCGGAAGATGTTGTCGATGAACAGGAGGACGTCCTTGCCCTCGGCGTCGCGGAAGTACTCCGCGACCGTCAATGCGCTCAGGCCGACGCGCAGCCGCGCACCGGGCGGCTCGGTCATCTGACCGTAGATCAGCGCGGCGCGCGACTTGTCGGGATCGTTCAGGGTGACGACGCCGCTCTCCTGGAACTCGAGCCAGAGGTCGTTCCCCTCCCGCGTCCGCTCGCCGACGCCGCCGAACACGGACACGCCGCCGTGCTTGAGGGCGATGTTGTGGATGAGCTCCTGAATGATGACCGTCTTGCCGACGCCGGCCCCGCCGAACAGCCCGATCTTGCCCCCCTGCAGGTACGGCTCGAGCAGGTCGATGACCTTGATCCCGGTCTCGAACATCTTGAGCTCGGTGGACTGATCCTCCAGGCTAGGCGCGGCGCGGTGAATCGGCCAGCGCTCCTCGGCCTGCACGGGCCGATCGGGAAAGTCGACCGGCTCGCCCAGAACGTTGAGCACGCGGCCGAGCGTCTGCGGCCCGACCGGCATGGAGATCGGCGCCCCGATGTCGACGGCGGCCATGCCGCGCTGCATCCCGTCGGTCGGCTTCATCGCCACGGCCCGGACGCGCCCCTCTCCGAGGTGCTGCTCGACCTCGGCAATCACGTCGACCCGCTCTTCGCCTTCCGAGTCCGACCTGATTTCCAGGGCGTTGTAGATCGGGGGAAGGTAACCGCCCTCGAACTCGACGTCGATCACCGGGCCGATCACCGCCACGACCCGTCCGACCTTCTTTTCACCCGCGTCCGCCATCGTCCGGCTCCCCCGATCCGTGGTTGTTCCGTTCCTGACCGCCGTGCGTGCCTACAGCGCCTCGGCGCCCGACACCACCTCGATCAACTCGCGCGTGATCGCGGCCTGTCTCACCTTGTTCATGTGCAGCGTCAGCCCGTCGATCATCTCGCCGGCGTTCCGGGTTGCCGCATCCATCGCCGTCATCCGGGCCGCGTGCTCGGCGGCCGCCGATTCGAGCAGAGCGCGGAAGAACTGCGTCTCCACGTGGTGCGGAAGCAGGTCCGAGAAGATGCGCTCCGCCGGCGGCTCGAAGAGGTAGTCCGCCGACACCGCCTCGTTTTCCTCGTCCTCGGATGCGTCCAGCGTCGGGATCGGCAGCACCTGGTCGACGACCACTTCCTGCTGCATCACGCTCTTGAACTCGTTGTAGAGGATCGACACCCCCGACGCCGCCCCCGACGTGTACTGGTCGATCGCGGTTTCGGCCATCGCCTCGGCATGGCCGTACCGCAGATCGTTGAAGAGGTTCACCATCTCGAAGCGGATGTCGACGCCGCGGCGCACGAAGAAATCGCGCCCCTTGCGGCCCACCAGCCCCATCGCGACCTTGCGATCGGGCTCGACGGCGAAGGTGGCTCCCTGTCGAATCAGATTGGAGTTGAAGCTGCCGCACAGACCCTTGTCCGCCGTGACCACGAACAGCAGGGTCGGCGCCTCGGGCGCCACGGGCGCAGCCAGCAACGGATGGGCGGCGGCCTCTCCGGTTCGGGTCGCCAGGTCGCTGAGCACCCTTCGCATCGACTGCGCGAACGGACGGGCGCCGACGATGCGATCCTGGGCCCGCCGCAGCTTCGACGCGGCGACGGTCTTCATCGCCTTCGTGATCTGTTCGGTGGACTTGACGGCGCGGATCCTGCGCCGGAGATCGATGAGTGACGGCATCGGTCCCCCGCGCTACGCGGCCGCGCCCTGGCGCGCCGCGACGAACTGCTCGCTGAACTCCCGGATGGCGGCCTCGACGGCGGCCTCCAACTCCTTGCTCATCGCCTTGTCGGCGACGAGGCGGGAGACGACGTCCGCGTGCCGGGTCTCCATGAACCGGTACAGCTCCGGCTCGAACGCGGCGACATCGCTCTCGGCCACGTCGTCCAGGAAGCCTCGCGTGCCCGCGAAGATGACGAGCACCTGCCGCTCCACCGGCAGCGGCGCGTACTGCGGCTGCTTCAGCACTTCCACCAGCCGGCGGCCGCGATTGAGCTGTTGCTGCGTCGCCTTGTCCAGGTCGCTCCCGAACTGCGCGAACGCCTGCAGCTCGCGGAACTGCGCGAGGTCGAGGCGCAGCGTGCCGGCCACCTGCCGCATCGCCTTGATCTGCGCCGACCCGCCGACGCGCGACACCGAGTTGCCGACGTTGATCGCCGGCCGGATCCCCTGGTGGAACAGATCGGATTCGAGAAAGATCTGCCCGTCCGTGATCGAGATGACGTTGGTGGGAATGTAGGCGGACAGGTCGCCGGCCTGCGTCTCGATGATCGGCAGCGCGGTGAGCGAGCCGCCGCCGTTCTCGGCGCTCAGCTTCGCCGCCCGCTCCAGCAGGCGCGAGTGCAGGTAGAACACATCGCCGGGGAACGCCTCGCGTCCCGGCGGACGGCGCAACAGCAACGAGATCTCCCGGTAGGCCTGCGCGTGCTTCGACAGATCGTCGTAGATGCACAACGCGTGGCGCCCGCTGTCGCGGAAGAACTCGCCCAGCGCACAGGCGGAGTACGGGCTGATGTAGAGCAGCGGAGCCGGGTCCGACGCGGCGGCCGCGACCACGATCGTGTACTCCATCGCCCCTTCGTCTTCGAGCGTCTTGACCACCTGCGCGATGGTCGACTGCTTCTGCCCGATGGCGTTGTAGATGCAGACGACGTCCAGACCCTTCTGGTTGATGATGGTGTCGACCGCGACCGCGGTCTTGCCGGTCTGGCGGTCGCCGATGATCAGCTCGCGCTGGCCGCGCCCGATGGGGATCATCGCGTCGATCGCCTTGAGCCCGGTCTGGAGCGGTTCCTTGACCGGCTGGCGGTCGACCACGCCCGGTGCGATGCGCTCGACCGGGGACTGCGTGTCCGTGGCGATCGGCCCCTTGCCGTCGAGCGGCTGCCCGAGGGCGTTCACCACGCGGCCGAGCATCGCGTCGCCGACCGGCACGGACATGACCCGGCCCGTGCGCTTGACGGTGTCGCCTTCCTTGATTTCGGTCGACTCGCCGAGGAGCACGGCGCCGACGCCGTCTTCCTCGAGGTTCAGCGCGATGCCGAATATCCCGTGCGGAAACTCGAGCATCTCGGTGGCCATCGCACGGTCGATCCCGTGCAGCCGCGCGATGCCGTCGCCGACCGACACGACCGTGCCGACTTCCGCGACGTCGACGTCGAGGGAGTAGTCGCCGAGCTGTTCCTTGATGATCCTGGAAATCTCGTCTGCTTTGATTGTCATCGGTCCTGAGGTGCCGTCACGCCGTCATGAAGCGCTGCCTGAGACGGTCGAGGTGATGCGCGAGGCTGCCGTCGAAGATCGTGCCGCCGATCCGGGTCACCATGCCGCCCACGAGACTCTCGTCCACCGCGGTCTCGAGCGTTACCTGCCGGCCGGTCGCCGCCTTGAGCCGCTCGGTGATGGACGCCACGCGCCCCGCGTCCAGCGGTGCGGCGGTCGTTAACCGCGCCCGCACGATCCCCAGATGCGCCGTAAGGCGGTCGCGATACGCCGCCAGCAGCTTCGGCAGCAGGTGGAGCCGGCCGCGCTCGGCGAGCATCAGGAGCAGCCGCCGGGCGACCGGTGACGTCTCCGGCGTCCTGTCGAGAATCGCCTCCACGACCGCCCGCTTCGCGACGGTCGAGATTGCCCGGTTGTGAATCACGCGCGCCAGCGCCGGGTGACCGTCGACGAGCTGCTGAAACGCCGCCACGTCCCTTTCGGTTCTCCGCGGGTCGCCGCTGTCGAGGCTGACCTCGAACAGCGCCCGCGCGTACCGATTTGCCGCCGCCTGTTCCGTCATCTTCCGCCAGTACCTGATCGTTTGGAACGTAGGTGGGTTGAACCAGCGTGGGCCAAACGGCCTTTTATAACATTTCGGCCGCTACGCGGGCAAGCGGATCACCCGTCCGACAGGAGATCGTACAGGCGCTGCAGCTCGTTTTCGGACGTGAAGCTGATCTCGATTCGCCCGCGCTTTCCCCGCTGCACGATCCTGACGCGCGTGCCGAGCGAGATGCGCAGACGCTCCTCCGCGGCGCGGACGTGGACGTCGGGCGGCGGCGTCTCCGCGGCGCGGTCCGGCTTCGGCGTCGCGGTACGCTTGACGAGCGCCTCGGCGTCGCGGACCGACAGTTCGCCTTCGCGGATCCTGCGGGCCGCCGCGAGTTGCTGCTCCACGTCGCTCAGCCCGGCCAGGGCGCGCGCGTGGCCCATGGTCAGGCGACCCGCCGCGACGTCGGTCTGCACCTCTGCCGGGAGGCCGAGCAGCCGCCGGTAGTTGGCGACCGTGGCCCGCTCCTTGCCGACCGCCTCCGCGATCTGCTGCTGCGTCATCCCGAACTCGTCGGCCAGCCGCTGGTAGGCCGCCGCTTCCTCGAGCGGGTTCAGGTCCTCACGCTGAATGTTCTCGATCAGCGCCACTTCCAGCCGCTTCGACGGCGCCATCTCCCGGACGACGACCGGCACCCGCAGCAGGCCGGCCCGCTGCGCCGCCCGCCAGCGCCGTTCGCCGGCAATGATCTCGAAGCCCGCCACCCCGTCGCGCTGCGTGACGACAATCGGCTGGATTACGCCGTGCGCCCGGATCGATTGCGCCAGCTCCTCGAGCCTCGCGTCGTCGACGGCCTGCCGCGGTTGATCCGGATTGGGGCGCAACTGATCGAGGTCGATCTCACGGGGGGAACCGCCCGGCGGCGTTTGCGCCTCGGTCGCCGGAACGTCCGGGATCAGCGCACGCAGCCCACGCCCGAGCGCCTTGCGCTTTTCAGCCACGGAGTGCGCCTCCCGCCGGCAGGGGCGCGGCGCGCGTGCACGCGAGGAACTCGCGGGCCAGCGCGAGATAGGCTTCGGCGCCCTTGGACCGCACGTCGTACAGGATCACCGGCAGCCCGTGACCCGGCGCCTCGCCCAGCCGGATGTTGCGAGGAATCGGGGTCTCGAAGACCTTGTTGCCGAAGACGCCCTGCACTTCCGCCGCGACCTCCTTGCCGAGATTCGTCCGCAGATCCGTCATCGTCAGGACGACGCCGGCGATTTCCAGGTTCCGATTGAAGGCTTCCTTGACCTGATGCAGCGTCGCCGTGAGGGCCGCCAGGCCCTCGAGCGCGAAGTACTCGCAAACGACCGGGATGATCACGCCGTCGGCGGCGACGAGGGTATTCAGGGTGAGGAGCCCCAGCGAGGGCGGGGTATCGACCAGGATGTAGTCGAAGCGGCCGCGCACCTGCTCCAGCAGCAGACGCAGCCGCTGCTCGCGCCGGGCGGCGGAAACGAGCTCGATCTCGGCGCCGGTCAGGTTGTGGTCCGCCGGCAGGAGCGAGAGCCCCGAGACGCACGTCGGCACGATGTAGTCGTGGGCCATCGGCGTCGACTCCGACGTCAGGGCTTCGTAGATGGTGCCGGCGGGCGCATGGTCGCCCTTCCGGCCGACACCGCTCGTCAGGTTGCCCTGCGGGTCCATGTCGACGACCAGCACGGTCTGATCGCCCAACGCCAACGACGCTGCGAGATTGATCGTCGTCGTGGTCTTGCCGACCCCGCCCTTCTGGTTGGCTATCGCAAAGATGCGAGATCTCACCCCGACCTCGTTAGGTCTAACACCCTAATGTGGGGCGTAAACCGGATCCGACGTTTCGCCATCGTACGCTTCGGTTACCTTCCAGGTCAACCGCTGTTCCACGTGGAACAGCGGTTGCAAGGCCCGCGATCGGGACGGAGCTCCATGGGCTCGGGGTCGCTTTCCGCCGGCCAGACGCCCAAGCGCTCCTTTAGGCAAACTTCAGATGCCCTCTCGTCGATCGAGGGCCCGCAACTCTGCATCGATCTCATCGATCACCCGTTGCGCGGCCGCCCGAGGGTCTGTCGCACTACGAATCGGCCGCCCTACGACGAGATAGTCTGCGCCGAGCCGTATCGCGTCCGACGGCGTTGTCAGGCGCACGTGATCGTCCGCTCCGCTCCACTTCGGACGAATCCCCGGACTCACCAGCGTTACGTCGGGTCCGAACGCGGCTCGACACGTCCCGATGGCCGCCCCCGACACGATCAGCCCGTCGCAGCCCGCGGCCAGCATCTCCCCTCCCCGCTCCACGATGTAGTCCTCCGCGCTGATTTCCGGCCGGCCGAAGTTCGCGGGCGACAGGCTCGACAACAACGGCACCATGAGGAACTGCGGAAACGGATTCTCTCCGCGCGCTTTCCGGCCAGCGGCCAGACTGTGACGCGTGAAGACGTCATCCCTGCTCTCCGCCAGGGTCACGAACCTGATGCCCAACTCCCCTGCGTGGTCGACGAAGTCCGCAATCGTGTTGCTGATGTCGCCCGCCATCTTCAGGTCGATGAAGATCCCGCCGCGCCGATGCTCCTGAATCCGTCGCACGAGTCCGTAGAGATCACCGGCCAGAAAGAGACGCAGACCGATCTTGAAAAAGGCGACGTTCTCCAACTCCTCCACGAGCCGCTCCGCCTCGCCATGGCTCCGAACGTCGAGGGCCACGATCAGGCGGTCCTTGCCTTCCTTCAGAACTCACCTCCCTCCCGCCTCGCGGCGGATTCTACGAATGTCCCGCGTCCCAACTCCCTTTTCGGCTGGCGCCGGCACAAACGACGGTAGCGTCTCGGCAATCAACCGGGCGGGCTCCCGCTACCGGGTAAGTTGCGCAAGGAATGTTCCACGTGGAACATCGTGCCGGAAATCCTGGCCGACGCTATGGTCCTCCCTTCCGAACCACCACCAGGCCACTCCCTTCAACCAGACCCGCTCCCTTCCCCAGCCCCGCTCCGGCCCGACCCGCGGAGCCCCCGGTCTCCCTCCCGCCGGCTCCGCCGAAGAACAACAGCGTGCCTCCGGCCCTCACCAGCCGTTCCAGGCAGCTTGCCGCCCCCGCGTCCAACCGGACTCCGCGCACCGTCAGAACGTCGTGAGCGCCCTGCAGCTCCGCGCGGTCCAGCAGTTCCTCGTACCTGCAGGGCTCCACCACGACGCCGTCCAGCTTCAGTTGCCGAACCGCTTCGCGGAGGAACGCCGCCTTCCGCTCCCTCGCTTCCACCAATCTCACGACCAGCCGGGGCCTCGCGATCCTGATCGGAATCGCCGGTGAGCCGCCACCCGAGCCGATATCCACGAGCGCCGCCGCCCCCCGCGGGATGCGCCGCTCCGCCAGCAACGGTTCGACGACCAGCCGGTCCAGACCCTGGTCATCCGCACGCAGCGCCGTCAGATTCATGTGCTCGTTCCACCGCAAGAGCAACGCCACATACGCCGCCAACCGCGCGGCCAGCGCCGGCGCCAGCGGCAGCCCCGCCCGCTCCGCCCGCCCCTGCAGCCGCTCCGTCAGCCCCGCCTCCGCCACGACTCTCTCGTCCCTACGCGCGCACCTTGGCGCCAATCAATGCCACGGCGGCCGGCGTCACGCCGGGAATCCGCAGCGCCTGCCCCAGCGTTTCCGGCCGCGTCTCCGTCAACCGCTCCGCAATCTCCCGGGACAGCCCTGGCAGGTTCGAGTACGAGAACGACGCCGGGATACGGCGACCCTCCAGGCGCCGCGCCCTTTCGATCGTCGCTTCTTGCCGCTCCAGATACCCCGCGTACTTGAAGTGCGTCTCCACGCTCCAGAGATCCTCTCGCTCCTCCCCGGGCGCCACCTCCAGCCGCAACTCGTTCCCCCTGGCCAGCCAATCGAGTTCCACATCCGGCCGCCGCAACGCCTGCGACGCCCGCGCACGCTTTCCGTCCGCCAACGTCACCGTCGTCCGCGCCACCCGGCGCGCGTTCTCCTCGAACCGCGACCGCCGGTCCCGAAAGCGCGCCCACCGCCGGTCGTCGACGAGCCCGACCTCGCGCCCCCGTTCCGTCAGGCGGAGATCGGCGTTGTCGATCCGCAGCAACAGTCGGTACTCCGCCCGTGACGTGAACATGCGGTACGGTTCCAGGCAACCACGCGTCGTCAGGTCGTCGGCCAGCACGCCCAGATACGCCTCGTCCCGACCGAGCACCAGCGGCTCCTCGCCGGCAACGGCTCGCGCCGCGTTGATACCGGCCAGGATCCCCTGACCCGCGGCCTCCTCGTATCCCGACGTCCCGTTCACCTGGCCGGCCAGAAACAGCCCCGCCACGCCCTTCGCCTCGTAGCTCCGCAACAGCGCCGTCGGCTGCACGAAGTCGTACTCCACGGCATAACCCGGCCGCATCATTTCCGCATCCTCGAGTCCCGGGAGCGCGTGGACGAGGGATTCCTGGACATCGACCGGCAGGCTCATCGAATACCCGTTCACATAGACCTCGTCGACGTCGAGGCCCTCCGGCTCCAGAAGGATCTGGTGCCGTTCGTGATGGGGGAACCGCATGACCTTGTCCTCGAGCGACGGACAATAGCGCGGCCCGATTCCCTCGATCTGACCGTTGTACAGCGGCGACCGGTCGATGTTGGCCCGCACGATCTCGTGCACGCGCTCCGTGGTGTGCATCTGATGACACGCGATCTGCGGCCTGTCGATGGGCCCGGTCATGAACGAGAACGGTACCGGCTGCTCGTCTCCCATCGCCTTCTCGAGCCGCTCGAAGCGGATGCTCCCCCGGTGGAGCCTGGGCGGCGTCCCCGTCTTCAGGCGGCCCCACGGGAGGCCGAGCGCCTTCAAGGATTCCGCCAGGCGCCGCGACGGCGGCTCCCCGGCCCGGCCGGCCGGCGTACGTCTCGGTCCCACGTGCACGAGGCCGTTCAGGAAGGTGCCCGTCGTCACCACGACCGCTCGCGCGTGGAGCCTTTCGCCACCGGCGTCTCCATCGGCGGTTTCGAGTTCGATCCCCGTGACGCGGTCCCGCCGCACGATCACGCCTCCAACGCGGCCGACGACCCAGGTGAGGCGTTCTTCCCGGCGGAGCGCCCCCGCGACCCACGCACTGTAGCGGCGCTTGTCCGCCTGCGCCCGCGGCGAGCGCACGGCGGGGCCTCGACTGCGATTCAGCAGCTTGAACTGGATACCGGTTGCATCGATCGCCTCGCCCATCAGGCCGCCCAGTGCGTCGATCTCGCGCACCAGGTGACCCTTTGCCGTGCCGCCTATGGCGGGGTTGCAGGGCATGTGCGCCACGGTCGCCTCGGACAGCGTGCAGATCGCGACCCGACATCCCATTCGGGCCGCTGCACGGGCCGCCTCCACGCCCGCGTGTCCTGCCCCGATCACGATGACGTCGAATCGACTCTCCACCCGGCAACCCTCCGCTTCACTTTCCGATGCAGAACTGCTCGAAAATGCGTTCGAGCACGGCATCGGGAGTGCGCCTTCCGGAAATCTCCTCGAGTGCGCGCCGCGCCTCCTCCAGATCCGCCAGCACCAGTTCCTCCGAAGCACCCGCGGCCGCAGCCTCCGACGCCCGGCGGAGCGCTGCTTCCGCCTTGCCGAGGAGATCGATGTGCCGCACGTTGGAGATGGCCGGCGTGTCGCGAATCGGCGCCCCGCCCTCGATCACTCGCTGCAGCGCACCCCGAACCCCTGCCGCGGCGCTGCCGTCGATCAGACAGGTCTCCAGCAGGGGCCGGCAGGCCGCCATCCGCGGCTCCGCCGCCGGCGACCACGCGGCTCGCAGGTCCCGCTTGTTCGCTACGACGAGCCTCGGTCGGGCCGCCGTCTCCTCCAGCAGACCCCAATCATCCGCATCGAGCGGCCGGGAGCGATCGAGAACGACGATGACCGCCGCAGCCACGCCGAGCGCCGCACGAGCCCGGCGAACGCCCTCCGCTTCCACCTCTTCGCTCGCGGCGCGGATTCCCGCCGTATCGACCAGGGTTACGGGAATGCCCCCGAGATCGACGGTTTCGGTCACGAGATCCCGCGTCGTCCCTGGGGTGTCCGCCACGATGGCCCGCTGTGCCCCGCACAACGCGTTGAAAAGAGAAGACTTGCCTGCATTCGGCCGCCCTGCCACAGCCACCTGGCAACCGTCGCGAATCAGCCTTCCCCGTTGCGCCGAGACAATCAGATCGCGGACCCGCGCCGCGAGACTCGCTGCTTCCACGCCGGCGGCCCGCGCATCGATGAAATGATAGCCCTCATCGGGAAAGTCGAGCGATGCCTCCAGCCGCGCCACCAGGTCGAAGAGCACGCGATCCAGCACGCCGATTGCCGCGGTAGCGGTTCCCTCGAGTTGATCGAAGGCCATACGCGCCTGGCGCGGCGTAACCGCGGTGACGAGGTCGTGGATGGCTTCGGCCTGCACCAGATCGAGGCGGCCGCGGAGAAAGGCACGCAAGGTGAATTCGCCCGGTTCGGCCAATCGGGCGCCCGCCGCGGTCGCCGCCGCCACGATCTGCCGCAGAATCACCGGACTCCCGTGACCGCTGATCTCGACGACGTCCTCGCCGGTGTACGAGCGCGGGCCCGGAAAGTACGTTGCCAGAACGCGATCCACGGGGCGACGATCGGCGGGATCGAGAGCGTCGGTCAGCGTGGCGCGCCGCGGCGCCAGCCTGGACGAGGTGGAGAGAATCCGGCCTGCGATGCCGACCGCGCCTGGTCCGCTCACACGCACGATGCCCACGCCACCCGGACCGGGCGGCGTCGCGATGGCCACGATCGTGTCGTCGGTGGCGAACATCCGCGTCCTGACCCGGCGGGCGCCCGTGCGGGACGGATCGCCACGCCGTGGGCCGACCGGCTCGCAACGTGCGTAAAGCGCGGCGGAGAACCGCCGATCACCTCACTCGGAAGCCGTGATGAGCACCGTCTTCAGGAAGGCGTCCCCGACGCTCTCCGACGACACGCCCTCCAGATCGGCGACCGCCAGATGCACGATCCGCCTGGCGTAGGGGTTGAGAGGACCGATCTCCTGGGCCTCTCCGGTGTCGCGAGCGCGTTGCGCGAGGATCCGTGCCGACTCGCGCAGCTCGCCGTCCTTGCCCTTCCGATAGTCCAGGCAGTCGACCACGATATGTCCATCGGCGTGCTCGCGCCGAAACGCGGCGTTGACCACGTGCTGCAGGGCATCGAGCCCCGCTGCCTTGCGTTGGAGAAACACGTCGGAACCGTCCCCGGCGAGGCGCACCCGCGTGCCGTCCTCGATCCGCTCGACCTCGACGTCGAGCGCCAGGCCCAGCGCCCGGCCGATTCCCCTGACGAAGTCGCCCATTTGCGTATCGAGTGCGTCACTCACTTTGCCTGGCCTTCTTTCCGGATCCGGTTCCCCGGCCGCTCTTCTTCACGCGGCGTTCGGCGGGCGGCCGCACGGTGCGCGTCTTCGGGGGGCCGATGACCCGATTCGTCACGACGGTCTGCAGAATCCCGATGACGTTGCTCGTCAGCCAGTACAGCACGAGCCCGCTCGGCGCCCAGACGAACATGAACGTGAAGACCACCGGCATGAGCATCATGATCTTCTGCTGCATCGGGTCCGCCTGGGTCGGCGTCATCTTCTGCTGCAGCACCATCGAGGCGCCCATGACGATCGGCGTGATGTAGAGCGGATCCTCCACCGACAGATCGGTGATCCAGCCCACGAACGGCTCGCCCCGAATCTCGACCGCCGACCGGAGAAGGCTGAAGAAGGCAAAGAGAACCGGAAAGGTGAGGAGCATCGGCAGGCACCCGCTCGCCGGGTTCACCCCGCGATCCCGATAGAGCGCCATGATCTCCTGGTTCATCTTCTGCTTATCGGGATCGGTGGCCTTCAGGTGCGAGTACCGTTCCTGAATCGCCTTCATCTCCGGCTGGACTTCCTGCATCTTGCGCATCGAGACGACGCTCTTGTGGCGCAGCGGGAAGATGACGATGTTCACGAGAATCGTGAGGATGATGATCGCCCAGCCCCAGTTGCCCACGTACGCGTGGACCCAGGTGAGCGAGCGGTGGAGCGGCACCACCAGCCACCCCAGCCACCCGAAGTCGATCGATCTGATCAGGGCCGCGTCCACCTGCTCCAGCAGGTCGAACTCCTTCGGCCCGACGAAGAAAGGCAGGTCGATGGTCTCTCCGGGCGCCCGCAGGCTGAACGCCATGAGCTCGCGCGCCGATCCGTCGGGCGTTCGCGGCGGCAGCGGCACATAGCGATACGCCACGTCGGCCTCCTGCCGGCCGACTAGCGCAACCGCAAGAAAGTAATGATTGTCGACCCCGGCGAAGCCGATCTGCCCGCTGTACGCCGGGCGCGCCACGACGTCCGAAGACGTCGGCCGCGTGATGCCCTCGTCCTCCACGCCCTCGACGCCCACGAGGCGGCCGAAGATTACGCCGCGCGGTCCCTCGCGGTAGACCATTCCCGAACTCGACGACTCCACGCCGCCCAGCGCCGGACCCCATGCAACGCGCGGCGCGAGCCGGCTGTCTCCATCGAATGCCGCGGCGCGGAAGTGCACGAGGTAGCCGTGCATGCCCGGCTCGAACTCGTACTCCTTCCTGATGCGGAATCCGGACGAATCCTCGAACTCGAAGGCCAGGGTCTCCGAGCGGTCGGCGACCGCGACGCGCGACGCGCTGGGTCGATACAGCGCTTCGGCAGCGCGGGCGGTCAGCTCCGGGTCCTCGAACACCAGGGAGAACGGCGGCAGCTCGACGATCGGCAACTCGCCCGGCACGAGGTCTATCGGCGCACCCGTCTCCCGGTCCAGGTGCTCCTTGAGCAGCCAACTGACTGGTGAGGCGCCGCGATTCCGGAAGACCGCGCGTACGCGCGCGCTCTCGACCACTACATCGCGGGGCTCCTGGTCGGCGACCACCGGCGTGATCTCCTCGCGCGGTGGGGTCTCCGGACCGGCCGCCGGCGCGGCCGGAGTCGACGTTGCCGCCGGCGCCGGCGACTGATCGGGTGCGACGGCAGGCAGCGCCGGCTGTGGCGGCGCATCGGTTCCGGCCACCTCGCGCGGCGGCGCCGGCGGCGGTACGACGAGACTCTGGTACACCAGGAGCACCAGCAGGGAGAGAAGGAAAGCGAGCAGGACTCTTCGTTCCATGAGTGGGCCTGTTACTGTACGCCGGGGCCAGAGAGTCTGTCTCTAGGGAGCATCGGCGCGCGGGCCGCGCGGCGCGGGAACCTGGTCGAGGCCGCCGCGACACAGAGGCTGGCACCGGACCAGCCGGCAGGCCGCGAGCCATCCTCCGCGAATCGCGCCATGCCGTGCGACTGCCTCGACGGCGTAGGCGGAGCACGAGGGCACGAACCGACAGTGCCCTCCCAGCACCTGAGCAAGGGTCACCTGATAGGACCTAATGCCGACCAGCAGCAGCCGCGCCGCCAGGGACGGTGCGCGGGCCGCGATCGGTCGCCCGACCTTCACGGGTTCGTCCGTGCCGCCGGAGAGTGGCGTGATAGTCGGCATCGAGCGCCGCGAATCGAACGTCGGGAAACCCGGGCCGCAGCAACGCGACGACATCGAAGCCCGGAAGGCCTCTGCGGCGCCTGAACAGCTCGCGCATCAGGCGCTTGGCCCTGTTTCGCCGGACCGCCCCTCCGATCCGGCGCGTCGCAATGATACCCAGCCTGCTCCGGTCCAGACCGTTCGGAAGCGTGAACAGAACGAGATGGCGGCCGTGGATGCGGACACCCTGCCGCTGCACGCTGAGGAACTCCCCTCGGCGTCGGATCCGGTCGCGCCGGGAAAGCCTCCGATCCACGTCTGCGCGCCACCGTGATTCACGGGCCGGCCCGGCGTCGGCTCGTCGACACGCGGCCGGGCGCACCGTCTCGCTCGCGCAACCGGACCTGTCGACTATCTGCGCCGTTCCACGCCGCGCTCACCTGCTCAGGAAACCGAAAGGCGCTTCCGCCCCTTGGCCCGGCGCCGCCTCAGGATTTCCCTGCCGGTCTTCGTGCTCATGCGCTTGCGGAACCCGTGGGTCCGCTTGCGCCGCCGGTTGTTCGGCTGATACGTGCGTTTCATGCTCTGATCATCCTCGCGGCCCGTCCTCGGCGGACACACCCGACGTGAAACGATCATGGTAGCCACCGCACCGGACGCATGTCAACGAAAACCGGAGCCCGCGCGACCTGCTCCACGAGTCGCTGGCCGGTTGTCGTCGTCCGGCGAGTGTGGTAGATTTTCGGTCCCGGTCGCGAGGCGGCACCCCCACACAGAGATTTTCCACAGGGTGTGGAAGAAACTGTGGATAAACAGGATGCCCATCGCCGTGCGGATCGGTCAGTGAGGGTTTGCTGGACGACGGTACAGATCACCGCAGGGATTCTTCACCCCCGCGTCGGCCCGTCGCCCACGGAATCAGCGAAACCGGCGGCAGCCGCCGGAGCAACCGCACCTCGATGCCGAACAACGTCTGGTCCGAACTTCTGGCGCGCATCGAGACCAAGGTCAACCGTCACAGCTTCAACACCTGGTTCAGCCCGACCGTCTTCGTGGAGGACACCGGCGACCGCGTCACTGTCCGCGTGCCCAGCGAACTCTGCCGGAACTGGCTCACCAAGCACTACACCGCCGTAATCACGGAAGCCACCGCGGAGGTGCAGCGCAGCGGCGTCAAGATCGCCTTCGTCATCGACGTGGACGCGGGCACCGTCGAGCCGCAGTCGCCATCCGCCTCCCGCGCCTCAGCCCCCGGCGCGGCGGCACGCGGCTTGAACCCCCGCTACACCTTCGACTCGTTCGTCGTCGGCTCGTCGAATCAGTTCGCCCACGCCGCCTCTCTCGCCGTGGGCGAGGCGCCTTCCCGTTCGTACAACCCGCTCTACCTGTACGGCGGCGTCGGTCTGGGCAAGACGCACCTGATGCATGCGATCGGCCACTACCTGCTCGGTCAGATGCCCGACCTCAGCCTCACCTACATCTCGTCCGAGCGCTTCATGAACGAGATGATCAACGCGGTCCGCTACGACCGCATCCTCGATTTCCGGGAGCGCTACCGGAAGCTCGACGTCCTGATGGTCGACGACGTGCAGTTCCTGTCCGGCAAGGAGGGAACCCAGACCGAGTTCTTCCACACGTTCAACTCGCTGTACGACGCGCAGAAGCAGATCGTCATCAGCAGCGACTGCCCGCCGCACGAGATCCAGCAGCTCGAGGAACGCCTGAGATCGCGATTCGAATGGGGCCTGATCGCCGACATCCAGTCGCCGGATCTGGAAACCAAGATCGCGATCCTCAAGAAGAAGGCCGAGGCCGAGACCGTCCCGCTGCCCGATGATGTGGCGCTCTACATCGCCAGCGGCATCAAGTCCAACGTCCGGGAGCTGGAGGGATCGCTCATCCGACTCATCGCGTACGCCTCGCTGACCGGCAACGCGATCTCGCTGGCCCTGGCCCAGGACGTCCTCCGCAACATCCTCCACCGCGACGAGCAGCCGGTGACCATCGACATGGTCCAGAAGTTCATCGCCAACTACTACAGGCTCAAGCTCGCCGACCTGAAGGGCCGCAACAGCTCCAAGGCGGTGGCGCGCCCAAGGCAGATAGCGATGTTCCTCTGCAGGACCCTGACGGACGCCTCGCTCCCGCAGATCGGCAAGAGCTTCGGCCGCGACCATTCGACCGTCGTCCACTCGATTCGCAAGGTCGAGGGGCAGTGCAAGGCCGACCGCGAGTTCCACAACCTGGTCAACAGCTTCATCGAGACGTTCCGCTAGGAGTCTGCGCCGCAGAAAACAGATGCGACAATTGTAGGCGCGAGCCG
>VXME01000034.1 GCA_009861545.1 Acidobacteriota bacterium
AGATAATTAGTTGAGTATCTTGAGGTAGTTGTTGATCTCGGTGACCGTGCCGACGGTGCTGCGGCTGCTGGCTACGAGGCGCTTCTGGTCGATCACGATGCAGGGGGAGATGTTCTGGATGGCATCGAGCGGCGGCCGGGTGAGCTGCGGCGGCCGGCGGGCGTACGTGCTGAACGTCTCGACGAGCTCGCGCTGCGCCTCCGTGCAGATGGTGTCGAACACGAGCACGACTTGCCGCTGCCGCTCACGCCCGTGAAAGCCACCAGCCGGTACTTTCGGAACGTCGACGTCGATGCCCTGGAGGTTGTGCGTGCGGACGCCTCGGATCTCGATGGAGGTCATCGAGTATCTTCTTCCCTCACCGTTGCACTGGTCCAGCCACATCAGTCGCCGGTCGGCCTCTTCCAACGAGGTGGTCCTCGAGCGCCTCGGTCGCCCGATGGTCTGCTGGGATGCCATGACGCTTGTGGCCTTCTCGTGGAGCCGGAGTCACCCCGGCTCCCCTGCGGGAAGTAGTCCGCCCGCCGTATCGTGACGACCGCCCTGGACGGCACATGACTTGATCGTTCGCGTCAGCAACTGAGCAGTTGCCGGGGCTCTGGTCGCTCGACTCGTCGGGTTGCGGCGAGCCACACGCTACGCCACGTGCTCGACAGCGTGCACGCACTCTCAACTCGTCGGCTGGTGCGGCGACCACCGCTCGCTATACTGCTGAGTGATGCACGCGGTGTTGGGCGGATGGCCCGCCAGTCCGTTGCGTCGGAAAGGCGAACGAACAATGGACCTAGATCGGGAAGTCAATGGAACCGTCCGGAAGTTCGTGGCGGATATGCCGCTCACGATGGAAGGACACGAGGTGTTGCTGTTCCAAGACGTCGAGCCCACCGACGATCCCGAGGTGGCACGCGTCTTCGAACGGCGCCGGTGGGAGGCGATCCTGAAGTCCGTACTCGTGCAGTTGGCGCGTGCTGCTGGTGACAAACCCATGAGCGTCGAGATGACGTACGATCCGGTGGCCAGTCCCCACAGGCCGATCTACGGGCCGATCTACGGGCCGTCGCGGGTCTAGCTGTCCGTCGCGAAACTCCCGGACCGGGATCGACTCGACCGATCGATCCCGGTCTTTCGTCTGTGGTCGCAGGTGCCTGCGGAACGCCGGCCGTATCCGGGACAGCGTTTCCTTCGGCTGGCCCTTGGTCATCAGCGCCGCCAGCGTCCTCTTATCGTTCATCATTCCGCGAGGCGGATCTGCCGGCGCTTCCCAACGGTGGAGTCTGGTGCGGAGGCCACTCCTCGTCGCTGCTCCGGGTTATCGTCATCTGGCCGGGCGGTGCTGTTCGATCTGTCGGATCAACGCCCGCGCCCACGCGGGCGTTGGCGCCGCCGGAAATCTGATTCCGCCCTTCGTGATGCTCGCGACGTATCTCGTCGTACCGTCGCTGTTGTCGAGCACGTCGATGATCCCGAGCAACGCAGCCGTTTCGGCAAGGATTGTTGTGGGCTGCTGACCACCGCCGCGTGATCTCCGGGAGCGAGACGTCGTGTCCGGCCGGGTACTCTGCAGCGCCGATGGCAGACCCAACAGCGTGCCCAGGCACGGCCGGGACACCGAACGTATTCGTCAGGACGTTTCGGTCGAATCAGCACGTTGCGCCCGCCGCCGAGCACGGCCGCGGTCTCATCGACAACCGCCCGCCGCCGGCAGCGACCCCTTCGCGGTCAGCTCGTCGATGGTGAAGGCCCAGCCGCCGAAGCGGTGGATCGTGATGCCGCCGCCGGCGCCACGGGCGGGCTGCACACCGCCACGCGAGAGCCGTCGGCGAGGCGCGCGTCGATGATCGGATCGGCAGCCCGTGCTGGTCGCCGAACAGAGGGGATGAACGGATTCCCGCCCTTCGTGATACTGTCGCCGGCGTGGCACCCGAGCCTGCCTCACCGCCCCGGCCGTTGCGCCTGACGCAGGCGCGGATCGGCGATCGGCTGCACGACGGCAACGGCGGCCTCGTCGAGGTGGTCAACGCGTTCACTGCGTTCTCGGGCGCTGGCCAGCCGATGCGTGCGGTCGACTACCACGTCGTCGGCCGTCCGGCGCGTTGCTTCCGGATGCTGTCGACCGACGCGGACGACGTCGCCCGGTGGCGGCGGGCGCTGTGACGGGATCAGGTGACTGCCACCGTGGCGGTCGGCCTTCAGAGGAGCGCTGAACCCACCGAAGCAGGCTTCGTGGATTACTCCCCAACGCTGGCCGAAGCAGTGCCCTTTAACCCTACGCGGCAGGTGAGCGACGAGCTCCCACTGCTCGTCGCTCAGGATGTCCGCAGGTAGGTGAATGCCAGATTGCGGCACAGCGGATCATTGACCGGCAGATCCATGTTGGCGCACCGCGTCTCGACCAACCCCCGTGGTCGAACGAGGGCTGGACGATGAGCAAAACCTACAATCCGACGATTCCCATCGAGGTCGGTCCAACGAGCCCGCGGATGCACATCACCGCAGAGCGAGCGCTCGATCTCCCCTGCAAGCGCAAATCTTGCCGCTGCTGCGGCAGCGGGAACGGGTGGTTCAGAGAGACGCGCCAACCCCCGAACTGGCCCGAGGTCACCAACGAAGAAGGGTACGGACCCCTGCTCGACCTGCTTGGCCGCAGCGGGCTCCGCGACGCACGGCCGGCACTGGCAAGGCTGGGGCACCCGGCCGCGGAGTATCCGCAGAGGGTGTGGGCCGCAACTCACGACCGAGCCGTGATCGAAATCATGTGGAAACAACTGCACGGCCCCTTCGGCTACCAGGCCGCGGACCAGACGATCCCGGCGTTCTACGCCGATGACATCCCAACGTCGTATCCCGACCAGGAGCTGCGCCTCCACTGGTGGGCGTGGCGACTGCGAAAGGTGGTGCCGCCGGAGGGTCTAGCCGTCTGGGAGACCTGGCGGCGCGAATGGTGGGACGACCTCGTGCACCGCTTCCGCTGAATACCAGCAGGCCGCTGGACCCGTTCCCTCTGAAGCAGGTCACCGAGCGGGTACGAGATGAGCTGACGGTTACCAGGGTCGCGCAGTTCGACATCGTGAGCGCGCCGCACTACGAGATCCGAACCCGATGGGGAACCGCGTCGCTCAGAGCTTCGAAGTCGACCCGGGACCTGCTTTTGGGGCTACGAATGGACGAGAGCGGCCGTCTACCGGGAAACTCGCCCATGTTTGATCACATGCGCGGGTCCGGCCCTGCCGGGTGAAACTCAGACGCCCTCCGGCTCGCCGAGCGGCATCCTGCTCGTGCCCTACCTCGCGCTTGTCGCCAGCGGCGTCGCCCTGGCGGGCCGAGGAGGCCTGCGGGATGTGACGCGAACGCGTGCTCGTCGCCGAGGGGCGCGGCGAGGGCGTCGCCCGCGATCAAGCCGAAGTCATCGCCAAGGCGATCCACGATGGCCTCGAACACGGTGACCACCTCCGAGCAGTTCAAGGCGGGCTTGGCTGAGGTGCGGACAGAAATCGCGAACCTCGACACGCGGTAGTCGATCCGCGCCGCCACGCTGCGGCCAAGTCGTGACAACCGTCGTCATCAAGGAGACCGCGCCCGAGGCGTCCTGACGACGACACCCGTCATCGACTCGTTGCACGCGGGTATCCGTCAGCACACGCGGCGTGTCAGCCGCTGGCGAAACGGAGAGATGGCGGTACGTTGGGCGGCCACGACGTTCCGGGGAGACGGAGAAGAACCTTCCGACCCATCACTGGTCATCAGCGCCTCTGGATGCTGAAAGCGCACCTCGATGAAGAAAGACGCCCCCGCCGAGTTGCAGAAGGTGGGTGAATGTTGGGGAGCTCGAACAAGTGATCATTTCTGAAGTGCCGTCGACTGGGCTTGGACGATCCGGCTGATCGCGTCATTTCGGTCGCTTCGTCGTGAGCCGGACGCTGGCGATTGCGTTCCTGCTGGCTGAGTTCAGCCTCCCGGCGACGATAGCTGCGGCCTTCGATGCGAAGGATTTCGACGTGGTGGGTCAGCCGATCGATCAGGGCGACGGCGCACGAAGCGTTGGGAAAGACGGTGTCCCAGTTCTTGAAGGGCAGGTTGGTGGTGATCAGCAGGGAGCGGTGCTCGTAGCGGCGGCTGACGAGCTGGAAGATCAGGTCGGCGGCGCGTGCGTCGTAGGCGAGGTAGCCCAGTTCGTCGACGCACAAGATCGCCGGGCGCGTGTAGTGGCGCAGGCGGCGTTCGAGTGCGCGGGCGGTCTCCTGCCCGTTGAGGTCGAGCAGCAGGTCGGCGGCGGTGGTGAAGAGTGCGGAGTGTCCGGCGAGGACGGCCTGGTGGGCGATGTTCTTCGCCAGCATGGTTTTCCCCAAGCCTTGCGCGCCGAGAATGACGACGTTCTCGCCGCGGTCGAGGAAGTCGAGGGTGAGGATGCGTTCGAGTGCGGGCCGGTCCAGCGCGGTGGGCCAGTCCCAGTCCCAGTCGGCGAACGGCTTGAAGCGTCCGAGTCGGGCCCGCTTGAGCCGGCTCTCGACGCTGCGGCGCTGTTTTTCCTCGAGCTCGGCGGCGACGATGTGCTCGAGCAGGACGGTAGGGCTCGAGCGCTTGCGGGTGGACTGGGCGATGATGTCGTTCAGCTCGTCGGCGGTGCGGTTGAGTCCGAGGCGACGAAGGTCAGTCGCCAGCGTCGTCAGGGTTTCTCTGTCCGAGGGCATCGTAGGTCTCCAGGTCATGGGGCCGGACGTCGAGGTCACGCAGTCCGGGCCGGTCGGGCAGGGTGAGTCGGAGCGGGGGTTTGAGTCCGCGCTGTCGGCGTCGGGTTTCGAGGATGTAGGTGATGGAGCCGGCGCCGAGGGCGTCGCGTTCGAGGGCGATGTCGACGGCGGCGGCCAACTCCTGGGGTCCGTAATCGTCGAGCAGTGCGAGCAGTCGGGTGGCGTGCGGTCGGAGTGCCTCTGCGCGCTGTGCGATTCGTTCGAAGAGCGTGGCGGTGGCGGGGACGGCGGCTCGGAGCCGGTCGCGGGTGGTGTGGACGTTGGCTTGGCGGGTAGCTGCCAGCAGGCCTTCCAGGTGGGCGGGGTCCTCGACGGTCAGCCCGGTGTCGTAGGTGCGGTGATGGTCGGCCAGCTCGGTCTGTTGGTCGAGGATGCGGACGCGGGTGGCCGAGGCGACCAGGGTCAGCGGCTTGCGGACGTGGGTGTGGGGGATCGAGTAGAGGTTACGGTCGAAGCGGATGTAGGGGGTCTTGCCGGAGCGAACGGCGCGCATCAGGTCGGTCTCGAAGGGATTGGCGGGCAGCGGCAGCAGTCGGGGCTTCTCCTCGGCCCAGACCTCGGCGACAGTGCGGTTGGGCTGGTCGGGATGCGGCCGCCGGTGGGCGACCTCGTCACGCCAGCGCCGGAACTGGGCGTTGATGTCGTCGAGGTCGCGGAAGGGCCGGGCGGCGAAGTAGGCGTGGCGCAGGTATTGAATTTTCCTCTCGATTTTGCCCTTCTCATTTCCGCGTCCCGGCGTACAGGGGCGGGGCGCGAAGTGGTAGTGCCCGGCCAGCTCGAGCAGGCGGGGATGAAACTGGACGGCGGCCCCGCGGCGGTCGAGCACGGCGCTGCGCAAGTTGTCGTACACGAGATTACGGGCGGCGCCGCCCAGCGCCCCGAAGGCGGCGACGTGCCCGCGGAGAAAGCTCTCGAGCGTCTGGTCGAGGGTGAACAGCGCGGCCAGCGCCCGCGAGTAGCCGAGGACCATGACGAATCCGGAGACGGTGCGTGTGCCTTGTCCGATGCGGACCTTGCCGAACGAGCCCCAGTCGACCTGTGCGGACTCGCCAGCCAGGGTGACGACCCGGCGGTAGACGGCGCGGCTGGTCTCGGGGCGCAGGCGCCGCACGAGTTTGCGTATGGGGAAGACCGAACCGGCATAGCCACGCTGGCGCACCATCTCGTGGATCCGCGTGGCACGCAGATTCGGGTACTGCGTCAGGGTGTCGCGGATGAACGGCAGATACGGGTCGATGATGCTGGGCCGCCACACGCCGGGATGCACGCTTGGCGACTCGCGCTCGACCGCGGCGCGGACCGTCTCACGGTGGAGGCCGAGCTGGGCCGCGATGGTCCCGAGCTTCCAGTGCTCGGCGTAGTACAGGCGCCGGATCTCGGCCCGTTGCGCGGGCGTGATCATCCTTCCTCCTTGCCCCCGCGATGCGCGGCTCGCGCATCGGAACCAGCCACCGGCTCGTCCGCCCGCAGACCACGCAACGCGTGGGAACGGGGGCCTGAACCGGGGCGGCGTCAGGAACGGGGAGTCTGGTCGCTCGCAGCGCTACGGGGGAAGACTGATCCATCACGCGGCGGCGGCGGTCGCGGTAGGCGCGCTGTTGGTCGCGATGGTCGAGACGGCCCTCGGGACTCTGCTGATGTCGCGCCCTGGCAGCCCGTACCGAGCGGCGACGACCGGCTGCCCGGCAGCGCGGCGTGCAGTAGGCCTGGCCGCGATCACACGCCGCACAGATGGCGAACAGGCGGTTACAGTATCGGCAGGTCTTCTGGCGTAACGGTTGGTCCACGGCGTCGGAGCGCGCGGAGCGAGTTCCGACTGGACAGCGCCGCGCCGGCCGTGGCACAACAACGGCGACCGGCTCGGTCTGTCGGAGCTCGGGACGGTCACGAGGGTCCGGCTCTATCCCGGGCCCTCACCCCCCCACGCTTGAGTCCGCTTCAACGCTATCCGACTGCAGTGGAACCTCGCCAGCCCAGAGGTCGCGGAGGATTCGCGCGCGGCCGAGCATCAACGCCCATCCGGGACGTGGTCCACGCGCGCGATAGCGCCGCCTCCAGGCTCGTCTGGCGCAACAACCGACACCGACCGCCCCACCGTCGCCGCGTGCGCCAGACGAGCCTTCCGCGGCACTCGGGTGGTCGCTCGACGGAACGCCCTTGCCGGTTCGGCGTCGACCACACCGTCCGGCCCAGCACGGCCGTTCCGTCTCGCGAGGGTAACCCGGACCGGGGCATGACCAACACCGATGTCTGGAGTTGCCCCAGTAATGCGGAGCTCCGCATTACTGGGGTCATGCGGAGTTCCGGATTATGCGGAGTTGGTACGGCGGGCCGCGTGGACATGGGCGGTCGGCTGGACCAGTACTCGGCATAATCAGAGCGCTTCCAGGAAATCGAGGAGGCGGTCGGTGGCGGTGAAGCGGAGTGGCTCAGGTGCAGGATCCGCCACGTGCCGGAGCGCAGCCTCCTTCATGGCCAGGTCGGCCTCGACGTACTGGTGGGTGGTGGCGGTGTCCTCGTGGCCGAGCCAGAGGGCGATGACGGTGATGTCGACCCCGGACTGGAGCAGATGCATCGCGGTCGTGTGGCGCAGCGTGTGGGGCGAGATGCGTCGCGTCGCAAGTGAGGGGTAACGCTCCGCGGCCTTTCGACAGGCGACACGCAGTTGATGCTCGACACCGGAGCGCGACAAGGGTCGGCCTGCACGATTGGGAAAGACAGGAGCGTCGGGATTTCTGTCGATCCGGGGAAGCCACCTGCGGAGTTGCGCGGCGGTGCTCTTCCAGAGCGGGACGACACGCTCCTTGCGACCCTTGCCATGCAGAAGCACTGAGGAGGCCCGCTCGAGAAGCACGTCGGCAATGCGGAGCCGGATCATTTCGGAGACGCGGGCGCCGGTGTTGTAGAGCACGGCGAAGAGGACGGCGTCGCGCTGACCGCTCCAGGTGGATCGGTCGGGCGCGTCGATGATCGCGGCGATCTCCTCACGGGAAAGGTAGCCGACGACGGGCCGGTCGAAACGCTTGACGGGAATCGCAAGGACGCGTTGGGCGACGGGCAGCAAGGTTGGCTCGCGCAACGACGCGTAGCGCATGAAGGACCGGATGGCGGCGAGACGGAGGTTGCGCGTCTGCGGGGAATTCCCCCGCTCGGTTTCGAGATGGTCGAGGAAGCCGAGCACCATGGGCGCGTCGAGCTCCGAGAAGGACAATGCCGAGGGCGTCCGTCCGGTGCGCTCTGCGGCGTATTCGAGAAACAACGTGAAGGTGTCGCGGTAGCTGGCGATCGTGTGGGCGCTCGCACCGCGTTGTGCGACGAGGCGCCGGTGAAAGAAGTCCTGCAGGAGAGCGGGGAACGCGCGCTCGAGGGTCGTCATGACGGGCGCTCCGAGTCTGGCTGGACGAAGTGCTCGAAACGGCGCGAGCTGCTGGCGAGCAACTCCGGAACGGCGGTGCAGTACCAGTAGGTGTCGGTGACCTTGGCGTGGCCGAGATAGGTCGCGAGGGCCAGGATCTTGCGATCTACATCGGCGCCCTCTTGGTACCAGCACAGCAGTCGACGCGTGACGAAGGTGTGGCGAAGGTCGTGAATCCGCGGTGGGCCCGTGCGCCCGTGTCCGTTCCAGCCCAGACGCTGCTTGATCCGGCTGAACGTCTTCTCAACGGCGGCGCGGGTGAGTCGAGGCGAACGCTCGGTGCAGAAGAAGTACTCCGACCGGCGTGTGGCGCGACACGCGTTACGGCGGTCGGCGTATTGGGCCAGTGCCTGGGTCGTGGTCGGATGGAGCGGTACGAGGCGTGATTTCCGGAACTTGGTCTCACGAATGGTGAGGATGCCGTTGACGAGGTCGACGTCGTTGGTCGCGAGGCGACAGGCCTCGGAGAGCCGCAGGCCGGTCGAGACCAGCAGCGAGAAGTACGCGACATAGGTGGCGGGCCTCAGCCCGTGTCGAGGCAACAAGTGGCTTGCCCGCTGCAGCAGCGCAGCCACTTCCGCCTCGGAGTAGATGTGGGGCGGAGGGCGGCGCGCGATGCGTCCCAGGAGCCCAACCGGTGGCACTTCGGTGGCCGGGTCGAAGAGCGCGCGGTGTCGCGCGAACTGTCGCAGTGCCGCAAGCCGGCGTACGGCCTGCGCAGGATTGCTCGACCGCGAGGACTGCGCCCACTCGATGGCGAGCTCAATCGTCAGGGGGCCGCTGTGACCGATCCGGTCTGCGTAGTTGGCGAAGTCTCGCAACTGCCATTCGGGCGTTTCGAGGTCGAAGCCCAGTCCGCGGCGTGTGAGCAGGTAATCGTCGACCAGGCGGTGGAAGCTGGGAAGCGTCATCGGAGCACCTCCGGCCAGGGGAGCGCGACCTCACGCAGCCTCGGCAGATCGAGCTTGGCGTAGATCGCCGTGGTATCGACGCTGCGATGACCGAGCACGTCAGCGACCTCTTTGAGGCTGGCTCCCTGCTGCACCATGCGGCTGGCCACGGTGTGCCGGAAGACGTAGGCCCCGGCGAGGGGCGCGTCGACCGCCGCGCGGCGCAACGCGCGCGCCACGACACCGGAGACGCCAGTGCTTGAGATCGGCGTGCCGCGGCGAACTCCCAGGTGCTGCACGAACACGCGCCGCTCGACAGTGGCCGGACGCTCGCCGTTCAGATAGTCGACCAACGCTTGGCCCACGGCGCGAGGCAGCGGCAGCATGGCGCCACGACGGTTCTTCCGGGTGCGCACCTCGATAGTGCCGCCGCGCCAGTCGATGTCGTCCAGGCGCAAGTCGGCCACCTCGCCGGGCCGCAGCCCCAAGGTCGACAGGCACTGGACGATCGCATGGTCCCGTTGTCTGCACGGGGTTGGGGTATCAAACGATCCCAGCACCTGCTGGACCTGCTGCTCGGTCAGCGAACGAGGCAGCGTGGCAAGCCGCCAGTGAGCGACCGTCGGGAGGGCGATCTCAAGCTCGTCGCCGCAGAAGCCCTCGAAGCGCAAGAACCGGAAGAACGACCGCAGCGTCGACCGCACGGTCCGCATTGAGCCAGGAGAGAACCGTCCTCGTAGCGACGTGATGAACGCCACCACATCGGCGGGCGCAAGGCGAGAGGGGTCGACCGGGTCCGCACCAAGGGCGGCCCGGAGGAGCATCCGGACGAGCCGGGCGCGGCCACGCAGAGTCTGAGGACGCAGACCGCGCGTACGTCGTTGGTGCTGGGTGAACGCCTCGACCAGAGCGTCGAGGGTCCACGAGTTGGGAACGGTCATGGAATGCTCCTTTCCGGCCTATCAGGCCGGAAAGAGCATCCTGACTATGCGGAGTCTCGGCAACCGATCAACTGACGCAAATCCTTGGTTCTACAGGTACTTGAGCGAGCGGATCCGTACCAACTCCGCATAATCCGGAACTCCGCATGACCCCAGTAATGCGGAGCTCCGCATTACTGGGGCAACCTCAGTCCGGCTCGGAACCCATCCGGGAGACCAGAACAGAATTCGCTCCGCCTTGTCTTCTGCTTCTTCTTCAGAACACGGTCCGAAGCGACCCGGCTTCAGATTCGATCACTTCTTCGTGCTCCCTGACAGTTGGGGATCGGGGCCGTTCCGCATGGCTTCCGGTCGTCCTTTCGGGACTGAGCCTCCGAGCGGACGGATCACCCGCGAGAGGTGATCGAGGCTGCACTCGCGCACGTCGTGCGCAAACAGACCGAAGCGGCGTATGCGAGGAGCGACCTTTTCGACCGCCGGCGGCAGCTCATGGACGATTGGGTGCAATACCTCAACCTGGAGTGCTTACCCCGACCTACCGTTTGCGTGTAACGTCCGGCGGGCGGATACGCACTCCCATTGCTCCTCGGCGGTCACGTCGTGCTGGTTGTCGACCCGATGGAGCGGGCGAGGATCGCGCTGGCTCGTGTAGGCGGCACTCGGGCTTTCCCCGACCGAGGCCGAGATCGCCGTCCTGCTCGCCGAGGACCGGAGAACCCGCGAGATCGCGGTGACGACAGGTCGCGGATACAGCACGGTCCGCACGCACCTGGAACGTATCTTCGCCAAGCTCGCGGTGTCGCGACAGTTGGAGGTTGCGCAGCTTGTCGTGGCGCTGTCGAGCCCGCCGGTACCCCGGAAGTAGGTCAGCAGCAGTGTGACGCGCCTGCCACCGCCCGGTCCGGCTGGCGCGCAGCTCGGTCGAGTATGCCCGACATGCTCCCTCGTCGCGCCTTGCCACGCGGGCGCATCGCCGCTCTCGGTACCAGGCTTATGAGCACGGGCTCCTTGGAGCGTCAGTAGCGGAACAGAATCCGCAGCTTCGTGAAGAGCGCGCGGTTCGTCCGCCGGTAGGCCGTCGACTGGAAGAACCGCGAACCGTGCACGTCGATCAGGTCCTCCTGCCGGTAGTGATCATCGTAGCCGACGTAGAACACGGTCAGCGCGTTGATGCGATAGGTGAAGAGAAGGTTCGTCCCCAGCGTGCCCCGGAACGAGTTGTACTCGGTGATGTTCCGCAGCAGCAGCCGGTCGGTGAAGGTGAATGTCGACAGCGCCCGAAGCACCTGCACGTTGAACACCTCGCGACTGCCGTTGCGGACGTCGAAGAAGCGGCTGGTGACGAGGTCGAGCTGCGAGGTGAGCCGCGGATCCGGCCGGACCGTAGCAGAGAGCGACGCGCTGTTGCCGCGCCCCAGGTACGGATTCCGCCGGTCGATGTAGTAGATCTCGTCCCCCCACCGGTAGCTGCCGCCGAGCGAGAACAGGCGGCTCGTGCTGATGAAGGTGGAGAGGTTGTAGTTGCGGCGGTCGAAATCGACGCCCCCGAACCGCTCGTGCGCCTGGATGGCGTTCCCCGAGACATTGATGTTCCGCGAGAAGTCGAAGTTCAACCCAACATCGATTATCTGGCTCTCCTGAAACAGGTATGGGTGGGTTGAGGGCGATCTGCGGGGGGACG